>NZ_JACJSA010000025.1 GCF_014697545.1 Oscillatoria sp. FACHB-1407
CAACGGTGAATTGGCGTTTCGCAACGACTGATGCGCGAGTTAAATTAGGGCGACTATATCCTACGATTGAACCCGGCAAAGTTGATTTGGCAGACCACTAGTGTGGTCTAGATATTGGCTCCAAATTGAAATTTCCGTAAGGGCGTTTTGCATAACGCCCCTACCGGAGTCCTCATATGTAGCCTGAGTTTCGAGGGTAGGAGGCAGAGCCTCCGTAACTCCATTTCCAAGCAGGAGCTTGGAAACGAGGTCTGTATGAGATTTGTTTACGAAGAAAGTGACAGAAGAGGGATATTATTCATACGGCATCAACACCGCCCGCAACTCTCCAGCACGATTGCGGGTCGTGTGCAAATCCACATACAGCATGTTGTTTTCCAATGCGGTCAACTGCTCTGCTGTCAGCGTGTATTCGCCCATCGCCGTGCCTGCTCGTCCGGTATCATCCAGCATCACCGTCAGTGCATATTGGAAGGGGCCGTTTTCACTGGGCATTCCCCGGTGAATGTGGAAAGCAGAGGTGATGTTGGGGTTGGGAGGATTGACCGGGTCGGTGGCATAGTCGCGGAGCGGGCTGGAGAGATTTCTAAAGCTGCCTCGCACAATCAGGCGATCGCCCGACAGCACCGCTCCAACGGTTCCTAACGCTTGGGTTTGAGGGCTAGTGGGCACCACATTCGCTTTGCTCATCATGGCCACATAGGTCTTTAAGCCACGGTTGGGCATTCCCTGCGCCATCAAAACTGACTTTGCCGTTTGTAGATTAGCGGTTGCTTCTGCCTTCAACGCATCATTCGTGGCAACTTGCGCGATTTCTTCTTTGACTGGCGATTGGGTCACTTCAAGCGTGACTCCACTGAAGGCGGGGGAATGAATCCCGATCGTGAGCAGACCACTTAAAACTGCCAGCAACAAGCTTTTGAACCAACTTTTCCAGGTGTGCATAATCTTTCCCTTCGTGCATCCATCAATATCTGTGAAACCTGATCTTCGGGTTTCAATAACACTACGTAGCTCAACTCAATTTGGATGGGATGGCTTTCAAATTACAGCGGTTTGTAGAGGAGCACGACACAACGAATACCTGCGCGTGCTTTGCAGTGAAGTTTTACACCGAAGAAGGTAACTGAGACCTGATCTAAATAGTCAGATACGAGCATTCGCAGTTAAATTATTCGTAGTTGACTAGTTTTCTCCTCTGGGTAAACCCCGTTGTGTAGCGATGATCGCTGGGTTTACTCAGAGGACTTTTTTATGCAGCAAGAGGGCAATACCCAAGCCGTTTATAGCGGTACCCGTTCAGGTGAAGTACGGGGTGTGGAGGTATCACCCTCACGCAGGGGCACTGCCCCCTTGTACTCGCCGCACTGAACCAACTTGCACATGCCTGTAATGAACCATAGGGACGGAAATGTTGAGTTTGGGCAACGCTTCACACCATTTCTGTAGATTTGGGCTAAACATGAATATCCCCATAGTCTTTAATCACTGATGAGATTTGTTTACGGAGCAAGTGACAGAAAAGGAATCAGTGTTTTGTGAAACGCCCCTATCAAGGGATTGGCATCTCGATAGTATCTTCCCTACTGCAACACAATCTATGAATCTCCTGCCTTATCATTCCTTCACGATTCAGACTCCAGACCCACCTGAGGTTGTCCGTCAGAGGCTTGCCACCCACATCGAAGCACCCAAAATATTACGCTGGCAGTTCTCCCACCACCACGCACCCTATGAGGGCAAGATTTGGGAAACCGGATTTGAACTGCGCCGGATCATTCACTATCGCAATTCGTTTTTACCAACAGTTCGGGGGCGGTTTGAAGTCACTAGCCAGGGGACGGACGTTCATATCACGATGGGAATGCATCCCGTTGTGACTGCGTTTTTAGCCATTTGGGGATTCTTCTGGTACAGTGCCCTCATTCCCCTGACTCTGGCGGGAGGAATGCCCGGTGAGGTTGCCCTACTCTTCCTCGGATTGCCCACCATCCTATTCGTGGGATTCTGGTATGCCTTCTGGTACGAGGCAAATCGGGCTCAGGACGATCTGATAGGAATGATTGCGGGAGAAGTGCTCGATGGGCAAGCCTGGCAACGTCGCCCCAAGCAGCGGTGGTTGAAGATGATGCAACTGGGACTGATTGGTCTGGGGCTAGCGTTGGCATTGGGGCAGTTTGTCTTCTGGCAATTTCAACCCTTGATGTTTCCAGAAGCGTCCTCCCTGTTCACCCCCTGTACCCAAAATCCAGCCCAATCTCCCTACTGCACTTTCTCGGTGGTGCATCGATTGGCTCATCCCACTGCTACAACCCTCACTCTGAGTACAGATGGGCAAACTCTGGTGAGTGGTGGACAGGATAAAGCCATTCGCGTTTGGGATGTGGAGACAGGACAGCTTATAAAAACGCTTCAGAGCGATTCGGGGCAGGTGCGGGCAGTGGCGATCGCCCCCGATGGCAAAACCGTTGTTAGTGGCAGCACCGATCGCAGGGTACGTATCTGGAGTCTGACCACTGATCAGCGTCCATTGATGTTAGCAGGGCATACAGAGGGGGTTGAGTTTATTCGCATTAGCCCGGATGGCAAAACGATTACGAGTGCTAGCCAGAGTGAAATTAAACGCTGGAATCTGGCAACTGGAGAGTTAGAAGCGACCTTACCCACGTTGCCCAGTTCTGAACTTCAACTGGGACCAATCACGATTTCTAATGGACCCGATCGCTTCATTATTCGTGATATCAGTGCTGATGGCAGAACGGCAATTTTTGAGTTTTTCAGCGGTAAAGTGGTGCTGTGGGATTTGATCGCAGACCAACTACGCAGCGAATTAAATGAACGGTTTGATGCGTTTTCAGGCTATGTATTATCGGCTCACATTAGCCCCGATGGAACCTTAGCTGCCATTCAATACAGCAACTCCTCGGCTAAGTTTGAAACTCAGTTGAAAGTGTGGGATTTAACGGCAGGAGAAGTCAAAGCGCGTGGACAGGTAACCGCGTCTGATACAACGTTTATCGATGTGCCCATGGCAGTAACGGGCGATCGCATTCTGGGGAGCACGAACACAGGACTGAACGTGTGGAATCTGCAAACCGCTGAACCTGAAGCAAGTCTGGACGTTGAGTGGATGAGTGCTCTGACCGTCAGTGCGGATGGCACCTTCATTGCAGGCATTACAGGAGATGCCTCCACGCAGAACGCCAAAATTCAGGTATTACACCGGGGTTAGATATGTTTTCGACTAATCCTCATCCCTCTCGACCCGCAGGCACCCGCTTTACAATCCGAAAAAGCGAGAGGGCTTTAGAGATCCATCCACCTCGCCCAGAAACCTTAAGCTTTGAGCAACGCCTTTGGCGGGGGGCAGTCCCTTTCAAAACCCGGTTCTACCATAGCTTTACGCTAGTCGCTCTGATGCTGGTCATTCAAGCATTACTCTATCCCTGGTTTTGGTGGGCACCTCTCATCTTGCTGGGGATTCTCAGTCCAGCCATGCTGATTTGGTTAATGACACCTGCCAAGAGTACTCATCTTTACTTGAATGCCTATCAAGGGTGGTTCAAGATTTGTAGGCGATCGCTCGAATCAAGCACTCACCCCGATCAGATCATCGCCAGTGAGTTGATAGCAGACCTTCAATCGGTGACTGCTTCGCAACACTCGCGAGGACGGTATGGAGCAACTCGCAGCGTCACACTTCATGCAAAACAAACCTACTTTTTAGATTGGAGTTTGACAGCAGAAGAATCCCTCTGGATCGTTGGTGAAATTCAGTCCTGGTTAGAGGTTCAGAAGCAATAAATTTCTGTGAATAGCAGTACTTAGCAATACATCATGGCTTCTCAAAACTCCCATTCCTCTGGATCTGCTCGCACAAAATTTGTGGTTCTCAAAACAGTTGATTATCTTGAGGTTCATCCTCCTGCACCCAATAGCTTCACCTTGAGAGAAAGACTTTTGCAGGGATTATTTCCTCTCAAGATGCGGTTATTTATATCGACATTCATCATCGTTCTGATGTTCATCATGTTGTGGATGAGTTACACCGTGATAGGGTTTAATCCTCTCATTGTGATGGGTTTAATGGTCATCCCATTTTTATTACTCTGGATATTCACATCTACCCGGAGTACACACCTCTACTTTGATCGAAAAGCGGATCAATTTGAGATTCGATTGCGATCGCTCGAAGTACCCCACCGAGAAATAGTTCAGACAAAAGATAGAATCTCAGAGATTCAACAAGTTGCAGTATTTGAGAAATACCAAGGAAAGGATTGCACAGGTCGAACGATAACGATTCAAACGAGACAAACTTACGCTTTAGACTGGCATTTGACAAAAGCAGAGAGTAGCTGGATTGTGAATGAAATTCGGTCATGGCTGTTATTACAGTAACTAAGAAATGAAAATTAAATGAGTTCGATATTGGGTAGGGGCGGGTTTTGCAGTCAAATTCAGCTAGGGTGAGGATTGATCGGCTAAACCCGCCCGTACAGTTTGCAGATTTATTTAATCCACCATCCTAAAGCCATCTCAGGAAAATTTGCTGTGACTGTGAAATGGATAGAATCTTGCTGTTGAAAGAGGAAACGGATGAGAAATCGCAGTTGAATGGAGAGCAGTCCTGATGAATGGTCAATGGTTTCTTCAAGTACCCTCAGCCCTGATACATCACTGACAGTCAATGCCTTTCAGCGGTTTGCGATCGCCGCTGAACAGATTGGCGCAACCCCCAAACGATTGGCAAAAGCTGCCATTTTGGGAGATTACTTTGTCACGCTATCAGATGATGATTTGCGTCTAGCCGCGCGTTATTTTGCGGGTTCCCCGTTTCCGCAGTTCGATCAACGGGTCTTGCAGGTGGGTGGCGCGGCTTTGATGACTGCCCTGTTGGCGGTAAGTGGTGCGGAACCGGACACACTGCAAGCAGAATTGGTGCGGCGGGGTGATCTGGGAGATGTAGCGGTCAATGTGTTGCCAGAATCGGTGACCCCGACGCTGGAACTGTCAGAGGTCGGAGAAGCCTTTGCGGCTCTGGTGGAGACACGCGGCAACAAACGCAAGGTAGCGGTGATCGTTTCTCTGCTTCAGAAAGCAACACCTCTGGAGGCAAAGTATCTGATCAAATTAATGTCAGGTGATCTGCGCATCGGTTTGCGGGAAGGGGCAGTGGAAGATGCGATCGCCCGACTCGCCCAAGAAGAAGTATCCCGAATTCAGTGGGTGAATATGCTAACCGGAGACATTGGGGAAACCGCCGTATTAGCACGACATCAGCAGTTAGATACGGCACGAATGCGACTATTTCACCCAATCAAATTCATGCTGGCGAGTCCAGTAGAGGACTTTGAGGAAATTACTCGTCGGATGCCCCAAGGATTCGCTGTAGAAGACAAATATGACGGCATTCGTGCTCAGGCTCACATTGCCCCTATCCCCGATGACAATCAGTTGTTACATGGAGTGACATCAACCGGGATGCGCGTTGCCCTATTCTCACGCACACTGGATGAGATTACGGCGACCTTTCCCGATCTGGTGCAACCTCTGGCAGCAATAGATCGGGATATCGTGGGCACAGGCGCAGATGCGGGGTTGATTCTGGATGGTGAAATTGTTCCCTTTCGAGGCGATCGCATCCTCCCCTTTCAAGACTTGCAAAAGCGGTTGGGTGCCTTTTACCACGACACCTTCTACATCTGATTTAGATAGTGCAATTCACGCCTTTCAAACCTTTGTCGATCGCATCCCTAAAACTGCTTCCGTCGTGGTTATCCACGACTCTGATGCTGATGGTGTAACCGCAGGAGTCGTGTGGCAGCGTGCCTTTGAACGGGCAGGCTTTGAGCACGTCACTCGCGTCATTCCCGATCGCGAACGCAATGCCTGGACACCCGCCAACCGGGAACGAATTACTGCTGCAAAACCAGACTTTCTATTTGTGATGGATTTGGGCAGTCAAGCAGAACCCATCCTGGCGGGAGTGCCCACCTGTTTTATTGACCATCACTACCCGGAAGGTGCGCCAGCAGGGGATACTCTCATCACTGCCTACACCTGGAACCCGATTCCCAATACGTCCTGGTTGGTATGGCATCTGTGCCAGCACGTTGCGGATGTGTCTGACTTAGATTGGATTGCTGCCATTGGAACACTCAGCGATTTGGGAGAGAAAGCCCCCTTTGAACTGCTAACTGATGCAAAGCGCAAATATACAGCGAAGTATCTGAAGGAAGCGACTGCACTGATTAACGCTTCTCGTCGGGCGGCTCACTATCGACCTGAAATAGCCGCGATCGCCCTCCTTACCCACTCCGACCCCAAATCCCTGGTTAACTCTCAAAGTGCGGACGTTGAGCAACTGCGGCACGACTGAGAGGAAGTCAAGCGAGAGTTGGATGCTGCCCGTAAGGTTGCGCCCATTTTTGCCGGAAAGGTTGCCCTACTGCGGCTCAACTCTCCCTGTCAGGTTCATCCCCTGATCGCCCAAAGCTGGCGGGGGCGATTGCCTAATTACGTTGTGATTGCTGCGAATGAGGGCTACATTCCCAATCGAGTGAATTTCTCGGCGCGATCGAACTCTATCAACGTTCTGGAGTTTCTGCGGTCTTACGATATTGGGGAAGGCGAAGGCAATTATGGTCATGGTCACGACCAGGCATCGGGGGGAAGCTTGCCGCGCGATCGCTGGCAGCAATTACTCACCCAGTTTGGCTTTTCCAATGGAGCTTGATCCCCCTGCCTGCGGCATCCCCCTTAAAAAGGGGGACTTTGAACTTTTGAATACGATGATTGGAGTGAAAGGTGCGATCGCTTGAGTTCTGATCTCGGAGTTTCGTGTTCTGATCTCGAAGTGTCAAGTCAAAAGGTCGGAAATTCATGATCAGAAGTTAGAGTTCCGTGTTCTGATCTCGAAGTGTCGCGTTCGGAAGGCGAAGTTTCAAGTTCCGAGGTCGGAGTCCCATGTTCGGAAGTTGAAAGGTGAGGGTTAGAGGGCAAAATTTTGAGTCTCCCTAATCAGTAACAGTGATCTGAATTAATTGGAATCCTTCAATCGCACCGCTTGGAGGATTCCAAATGAATCGAGACCAGGCTATTCCTGCTTTGGGGTCTGAATGGATCGCATAACAGGCACAAGTACTTGCAAGAGTAGAGCGATCGCTCCAATGACTCCTGCGATCGCTGTGATCATAACTGCTGTTGCCAGAATGATTTCAGTAGGACTGGTGCCGTATTGCATCCAGGCAGAAGGAGGCTCGATCGGGGTGGGGTTGGCGATCGAAACTTGGGTGGGTTTAGGGTTAGTTACAGAAGGGTTAACAGTTGAAGTCTTCATTGATTACTGTATTGAACTCAACAAATCCAACTTATTTGAAGTAAGCATCTACTATCGACTAACTGGAGTTAGCAATCAGTTAGTATGTACTTAGCAATCAGGAGTAAGGTCTTTTAACTTCGATGACTCAGCAATCAGCAGGATCTGGAATTAGTTTTAATGAAGCTGACCAGAGCTTTGATTTGATAAAACTTCAGGCTGATTTAGAGTCAATTAAGTGTGGAAAAGTTACAGCAACTGACTGGAAGTATTTCAAAGGTATTCTTTGTGGCAACGGAGTTTCAGATATATCCAAGTTGTGCTGTGTTCAACAAGGAACTGTCTTTAACGCATTAAACAAACGCATTAAACCTTACCTATATCGGCTTCTAAACCGTCCTGAGCCAGAAGAAGAAAGAGTAGATTGGAGCCGTGTTCCGAAGTGGTTGATTGAAGCGGGTTACGGAATCGGAGAAAATCATCGTGTTAACTGGCAGCAAATCTGCCGAACTATGCTCGATCGCCAGAAAAAGCTCAGCACTAATGAGGTGATTGCTTCAGAAGCAATGCAGTTTGACTTACTCAGTGATGAAATTTTTGTATCGTTGGCGTTGGTTGAGCGAAAAGAGCCAGATCAATTGAAGCAAGATGTTCATCCTGCACGTCCGGTTGAACGTTTTGAGGAAAGACCACCGATTGAGTATGAGAAATTTCAGAAACAGGTTTTGCGACCAAGGAAGAGCGATCGCATTGCCATCATTGGTGAACCCGGAGCCGGAAAGACAACGCTTTTACAGCACATTGCTTTTTGGATTCTGGAGCAAAAGCTTGGTTTACCGATTTGGATCTCTCTGGGTGACTTAGTTAAGAATGGTGATTTGCAGCGTCTAAAAGACTACTTGATACAGGTATGGCTAGATGATGCTGTTCTGAATATCACTGAAGACGTTAAATCTGATTTTCTGGCACAGTTGAATCAACAGCAAGTATGGCTATTGCTAGATGGAGTTGATGAAATCGTTGCTTCATCTAGTGTTGCACTACGCGAGATTAATAGCCAGCTTCGGGCTTGGTCAAACCAGTCGTTCATCATTTTGACCTGCCGCACCAATGTTTGGGATGCCGATATCAATGCTCTGCGAGACTTTCAAACCTATCGTACTAAAGAATTGCACTACCCAACTCAAGTAGAACAATTTATTGAGAACGGATTTCGTAAAAGTAATCCACAAAGCAGCCAACGTCTTAAAAGTGAACTCGCTAAGCCTGAACAAACTCGGCTTCAGCAACTTGTGCAAAACCCATTGCGACTAATGATGCTTTGCACAACGTGGTACGACTATGCAAGTTTACCAGCAACTAAAGCTGAGCTATATGAACGGTTTGTTAGGGAGTTTTATAAGTGGAATAAAACTAAATGGAAGAGGAAAGACCTGAACTATGAGCATTTCCCGAATACAGAGGCTAAACAAAACAAGCTTAATCAAGCTCTTGGGCGTTTATCGTGCCGTGCATTAGATAAAGAATCGTCTCCGTTCCGATTGCCGCATAACTTAGTTGTTGATGAACTTGGTGATCCAGATGGGGAGGGATCTAATTTCTGGTTGGCTCTTAATCTTGGTTGGCTTCAAATTGCTAGAGATGCAGATAAACCCTCAGAAAAAGTTTATATATTCTTTCATCCAACTTTTCAAGAGTATTTTGCAGCATTGGCGATTGATGATTGGGATGATTTTCTGCCTTGTAATCATATAAATCAACCTACTAGAAATCGTAAAGACGAGTATGAATATCGAGTTTTTTCTTCTCAGTGGAGGGAAGCAATTTTCTTATGGATAGGATTGAATAGCAAGAAAGAAGATAGATCAAAAGAGGAATTTATTCAAAAATTGATTCACTTTAATGATGGTTGTAGAGTAGAAAAATCTGAAAAAGGATTTTACGAATTTCAGCTATACTTTCTAGCAGCAATCCTTACATTGGATTTTTATAGTTTCCCCAACGCTCAATTAGATGAAATTGTTGATCAAATAATTAAATGGGGCTTTGGGTATTTCAGTAATCAAAGGCAGCAGTGGTTTCGATCTCTTGATTCTGTTGAAGATGAGGCGCAAAGAGTCTTGAGTAGGATTAACCATCCTAAGGTACTGGAAGCTTTATTAAAGTTAATTGATGGCTGTCCAGATAGATATATTGTCTACTCTGCTGCCAATGTTTTATGGAAAATAGACCCTACTCATCCAAAATCAAAAGCAATTCCTCAATCTGTCAATAATGAAACTTCGGTAATTGAGCAGATAGGTTTGTTAGACATAGAGCATGATCCTGAAATTCCTAGAACAGTGGAAGCTTTAATTGATTTAATAACCCCTCGACAAGAGCGCAGAGCTAGACGTACCTTTAGTCCATCTACTTTGGCAGCAATTTTCAGAAATAATCAGGCAGCAATTAACTCACTAAAAGAATTGATTCAGCCTAGTCATGACCAAAGCACGCGATGGCAAATAGCAGAGATTTTAATAGAAATTGAACCGGATAATCAATCAGTAATTCAGTATTTAATAGAAGTAATGTTAGATTCTGAAGATGAAATGCTTTTTACGCGAATTGCAGAAATTTTATTAAAAGCTCACCCAAATCATAAAGTAACGATTCAGGCTCTAATTGATCTGGTCTGTTTTGGACGGGATGATTATGAGCGTGAGAGAACAGTTCTTATATTGAAACGGGTTCTCCATATTAGATTACTCCCCTCAGTGGTTAGACAGCTTAAGGAGTATATAAATGATGATAATTTAAACCGAGGAGCAGCTTGCTTTGAAATTCTTTGGCATTGTGCTCAAAATATGAGCTACCCAGACTTCTATCGAGCGTGGCATAGTTCTTCTGCTGATATTGAATTATCTACAGATGACTTGGAGGTAAAGCCATGAAAACTCAAAATATTGAGATTCCCTACGAAAAGATTGCTCACTTTTGTCAGCACTGGCAGATCACTGAATTTGCTCTCTTTGGTTCTGTACTGCGCGAAGACTTTCGTCCTGACAGCGATATTGACGTGTTAGTTACCTTTACTCCAGATGCTAAACGAGGCTTGTCTGAAACTCTACAAATGAAAGACGAATTACAAGCTATCTTTGGTCGAAAGGTTGATTTGCTTGTGAAAGCTGCGATCGAACGCAGCGAGAACTGGTTACGACGCAAGAATATTTTGGAATCTGCACAGGTGATTTATGCCACGCGACAATGAATCGTTAATTGACATTGAGCGTTCTATCCAACGAATCTTACGTTACTCCAACGGCATTAATCGAATTGATCTCGATCATGATGATGAGAAAGTATCTGCTATTCTCTACCAAATTACAATCATTGGTGAAGCAACTAAACGTCTATCTCAAGAGTTCCGTGAGCAGTATTCGGAAATTCCCTGGCGAGACGTTGCAGGAATGCGCGACGTAATTGTCCATAAGTACGATCAGGTTGATTTGGATGTTGTTTGGGATGTAATTCAGAACAAAGTGCCCGAATTGCTGGTTCTGTTGCAACCTCTTCTACCTAGAGAAAATTCATAGCCATCGTATTGCTATTGCGATCGCCCCTCCACAGAAAATCGCTATATCATGGCAGGATACTGTTCGTGCTGATGCCAAATAATCCGTATGAAACTCAAGCTAACCAGAGCGATCGCAATACGAACAAAACTACCTGCCCTTCTACTGCTGAGTGCAGGACTGCTTGGGGGAAGGGCAATTGCTCAAACACTACCTCTACCAGATGAGCTCATCGCCTTTAATTCACCAGAAGGCAGTGAACTGTTGCTTGAAAGCGAAGCGCGAGACGACTTTTGGAGTCTCAGCAGTCAGTTTGTGACACAGGTAAACCAGGCTTATTGTGGCGTTGCCAGCATGGTCATGGTGTTGAATAGTTTGGGCATTCCTGCGCCAGAATCACCGCAGTATGCGCCCTATCATGTCTTCACGCAAGAAAACTTCTTTGACAATCCCGCGACTCGTCAGGTGATCACTCCTGAAGTAGTGGCTCGGCAGGGCATGACCCTGGCGGAATTAGGGGGGTTGTTATCCAGCTATGCCGTCAGTGTGCAGGTCTATCACAGCCAGGACACAACCTTAGAAGCCTTTCGCCAACAGGTTGCCGAGAATTTAGATCAACCCGGTAACTTTGTCCTTGTCAACTATTTACGCAGTGCGATCGGGCAGGAACGCGGCGGACATATTTCCCCCATTGCAGCTTACGACCGGGAGAGCGATCGCTTCCTGATTTTGGATGTGGCTCGTTACAAATATCCTCCCGTTTGGGTTGAGGCAGAAGACCTGTGGCGGGCAATGGCAACGGTTGATTCCACATCAGGGAAGACACGCGGGTTTGTGTTGGTCAGTCGCGATCGCTAGATCTGCTGCTTTTCGCTATGGCTTTTTCTCCCAGGGTGCTGATGGTGGCAAAAACTCAAGCAAAGACCTGTGAAACTAAACCGTAAACGCTTTTGGCTTTTGGTGCTGGCAATTTTGTTAATCCTCACCTCCTGGTTTGGAATTGTGTCAGCCCGATCCGGATTACAAGTGCGATCGTTCCAGCGAGAAGGCATTCCCCTGATCTATGTCGCTCCTCAACGGGCAGAGGCTGTTCCAGGAGTGTTGATTGCTCATGGTTTTGCGGGTTCCAAACAGTTGATGTTGGGATATGCTCATGTGTTAGCTCACGCTGGATATGCCGTTTTGTTATGGGACTTTGATGGACATGGCGCAAACCCCACTCGCCTACAGCGGTATGAGTTGGAACGCAATCTAGATGTTGCTCTACAAGCCTTGTTAGAGCAACCGGAAGTGAATCCCGATCGCCTCGCGGTTTTGGGACACTCTATGGGCAGTGGGATTGCAATGACTGCTGCACTTCAGGGGGGCGATCGCTTTGCGGCAACGGTTGCCGTTTCTCCAACAGGAGCAGA
This sequence comes from Oscillatoria sp. FACHB-1407, assembly GCF_014697545.1. Classification (GTDB taxonomy): domain Bacteria; phylum Cyanobacteriota; class Cyanobacteriia; order Elainellales; family Elainellaceae; genus FACHB-1407. The sequence continues at coordinate 12,288 of NZ_JACJSA010000025.1, forward strand.
TGTAACTCCCCAAACGCCCCGCAATCTTCAGTTGCAGGCAGGGAGTGGAGAAGGCAGGTTTATCTCTAACGCTGAACGACTGCTGGCTCAGGCAGGTGGGGAAAATACCAATCTAGCCGCAGGTGAGGGACGAGAACTGGTGATTGTTCCCGGTGTGGAACACATCACCATTCTGTTTAGTGACAACAGCCATCAAGCTGCATTGCGGTGGTTCGATGCAACATTCGGGCGAGTCCACTCCAGTCAGTATGCCGATCGCCGCATGGCTTGGTATGGTTTACATCTGCTGGGCTGGATTGCAGCATTAGCCGCAGTGGCTCCATTGCTCAGGGAAGCGGACACGACAACGATGCGAATTCCTCCCGTTCGGCGATGGGCAGGTTTACTCATCTCGCCGATGATAGCCGTGACAGGACTGGTACTCCTTAGCCAGAGGGTTGACCTGCAAAACCTGGGCGGGGTTCAGGTGGGTGGAGCGGTGGGAGTCTGGTTTCTCATCGCTGGATTAGCCTGGTTGGGTATGCTGGCGCGGTTGCCTCGTCTCACTCTCCGCACTGTTGGTTTGGGAATCGTCTTGTTTGCCGTTCTCTGGATCGCCCTTGGTGCCATGGCACAAGTGGTGTGGCTTCAGTGGTGGTTGATTCCAATTCGTTTGAGAATCTGGCTACCACTGGCAGTGGCTTGCCTTCCCTGGTTTCTCGCCTCTGGCATCGTGCAACAGAATATCGGAGTGGGCAAACGAGTCCTCTGGTGGTTAGCCCAGAGCGTCATCCTGATAGGTGGATTTGGGCTGACGCTTCAATTTCTGCCTCAGTTGGGCTTTATGTTCTTATTGTTGCCGTTGTTTCCACCCCTGATCGGCATTCTATCTCTAGTTGCCGGGTTTCTAAACCGAGCGTGGGTGTATGCGATCGCCTCATCTCTGTTTTTTGGTTGGCTCCTGGCAGCAGGTTTTCCGCTGTCAGCTTAAAACTCTTTGCCGTGGCAATACTCCCCGCAGTCGAGCCGCAATCAACGGTGAGAAGGTCAGCCACACCAACCCAAAAGCCATAAAGCCGCCTTTCAGCAAATTGTAGTCAGACCCAATTCGCTCCCAGGAATAGCCCAACATCCGCCCCAGTCCAATCTCAAATCCAATCGTTAATACTGCCCAGAGCAGACCAACCCCAATCAGTTGTGAAACCCGCGAAGCATGGAGCCAGCGAACAAACAGCACGGTGATCACGAGAATTAGAAGCGACCCGGTGAGCAAGGAAATCTGACGGGCAGGGAGATCGCCAATTCGAGGAACTAGCCAGAGCATACGTGCCATTCCATGCAAGCTTTCAACTAGCATCAATACCAACCAGATAATGAAGCCTTTTAGAAAAATCATTGCTCCCTCCTTGGGGTGCTGACTCTCACAAGTGAGTCTCCCCATGATGGTGATGACCTGTGTTAGTAGATAACATCCTGCTTGTTGAAGGGGTTGAGGCAACAGGTGTATCCATCTTCAGTATAGAAGTCCATGCAGTGAGGGACTATGAACTTTAAGGAATTAAACTTTATCCAACGTTGAATGGTGTCTCAATCTTATCAAAGTGCCTACGATCGCAGATGATGTTACCAGTGCGATCGCATGACTCAACGATCAGGTATCTTTTTTGGCATTGCTAAAGAGAGGGATGATTGTCCTGATACGGGCGTGAGCGAGACGCTCACACTCCCTTGAGGCAGATCGTTTAAGCCAGTGCGAGCATCCTGCTCGCGATTCATTCATCTCCAAGATTAGCAACACCCTTGTTAGTGCGGACAAAGCATTCGGCAAATGATCTGTGCAACGGAAACAATCTCTTTCCCTATCGAGATTTGGCATTCAATCATCGGTGACTTTGCCACGCATGGCTTTGATCTGACTTCGCCGCATTTTGCTGTCCAACCGTCTCTTTTGAGAACTGCGAGTCGGTTTACTCGGCTTGCGTGGCTTCGGAACAACCATCGCACTCTTGATCAACTCTCGTAATCGCTGTAACGCCTCTTCCCGATTTTGCTCCTGACTGCGGTGTTCCTGAGATTTGATGACGATCACTCCATCTTTGGTGATGCGCTGGTCGTTGAGTTGCAACAGTCGTTCTTTGTAGCGATCGGGCAGGGAAGAAGCCCCAATGTCAAACCGTAAATGAATTGCAGTTGACACTTTGTTGACGTTCTGCCCACCTGCCCCTTGAGAGCGTACCGCGCTCATGTCGATCTCGTGTTCTGGAATGGTCACCGTATTAGAGATTTGCAGCATGGTTAATGCCTCGACGTTGGCTGAAGCGTTGCCGTGAGGGTAATCCAGGGGGCGTTGGCGAGGCGATCGCGCAGGGTTGGCTCATCAGTCGCTTTCTCTTGTAGAATTCGCCCCTCAAAGACCACCGTTACCTGTTCCGGTTGAAAACACCACGGTTCTACCGACAACTGGGTTGAGTCCTCCGCAAGCGGCATCAGTGTCAACGTTGTTTCCCCGATTGCAGTTGGCACCTGTTCAATCTGTCGCTGTCCGGTCATACCCATGCAAATGGCAAGCGACAAGGCATCGAAGGTCGCAACCAGGTGTTGATTGCGAGTGATTGCCTCTGCTGTCACATAGGGTGCGTAAGCGGGGTCTTGCTCCAGGTGATGAATTAAGGTCTGCTGAAATTCCCTTTCCTGCTTCAGAAATGCTTCCACTATTCGTATCGAGTCTGGCGATTTTTTCCAGTGGGTAAAGCGTTCGTATAATCCCGTTCCATGCAGGGAGATGAGCAACGCCGCATATCGTCCCATTGGCATTGCCAGGTGTTTTGCCCCTGCCCACAGTTGAGTGTGAATTTCCGGTGCAATTTCGTTAAAACTGTGGGGATAGCCTGTATTGGGATTGAGGGTTGGAGCCGTTTCCCAGGGAATCCAACCAATATCGTGCTGTTCTGCACCCAGGCACACCGCTTCAAAGGGGGCGATCGCACCGAACTGTTCATTACCCCAAACCTGAGCTAACTGCCCAGATACCCAGGCATGGGTGGGTTGGGTGATACAAATCCGATCATGACCATGAGTACGGTGCAACATCGCTGTCCCTATGTGAACAATCCTCTTCCAACTCTAAACCCTAAAGGGAGTAAATGCCTTCATACTGCGGGTTAGACCTCGTCAGCGGGTAAAAGTGTATCTCCAGAGAGGCGTTGGCTATTCTTCACTCACGTACGGTGGAGTATCGCCTGGGATTGCGAATTGTTTCAATCCCTGACTGAAGAAAGAGGAATGCTAGTCATGAACGTAGAAGAACTCAAGCAACGATATGCTGCTGGAGAGCGAGATTTTAGTATCGCTGACCTCAAAGGAGCAGTGCTTGAAGGCATTAATCTGAGCGGTGCAGTTCTACATGGAGCCATGTTGGATGGAGCGAACTTGCAACGAGCCAATCTGAGTCAAGCCGATTTAAGTGGAGCTACTTTGAAGGGAGCAAACCTGACTCAAGCCGATTTGAGCAGTGCAAATTTGAATGATGCAATTCTGGATGAGGCAATTTTAGAAGAAGCAATTCTCGATCACACTCTCTTAAACCAAGCTGACTTAAAGGCAGCAGACCTGCAAAAAGCAGCTCTCAGCGAAGCAGATTTAAGCGAAGCAGACCTGACGGGAGCCAATTTAGTTGAAGCCGATTTGAGTCAAGCCGATTTAGAAACGGCTGACTTGCATGAGGCTAACTTGAGACGGGCGGTGTTAGAAGATGCAAATTTGAGTGGTGCAAATCTAGCCGAGGCCATGGTAGAGGGAACTCTGCTAGACGATGAAAATCCGGGTTCAACACGCTAAGGATCGTGAATTAAATAACCTGAAAAACGGCAACCTCCTGTACGGGCGCGGCATTCGGCAGAGGGTTCTGAAACAATGGCAAGGGCTTTTGACCGAATACTGCGCCCGTACGCCAGGAATTACATCTTAATAAATTCGCGATCCTCTTGTCTGAATAGCCTCGTGCTGATGTGGCCATCCTATTTGGTTCATGAAGAAGTCTGAGATATGGTCAATGGTCAATGGTCAATGGTTAATGGTCAATGGTCAATGGTGAATGGTGAATGGTCAATGGTCAATGGTCAATGGTTAATGGTTAATGGTCAATGGTCAATGGTCAATGGTTAATGGTTAATGGTTAATGGTCAATGGTTAATGGTCAATGGTCAATGGTGAATGGTGAATGGTCAATGGTTAATGGTCAATGGTTAATGGTTAATGGTTAATGGTTAATGGTTAATGGTCAATGGTCAATGGTTAATGGTCATACACAAATGACGAATGCCGAATGAAAGAGTAGGTTTCACGATCGATTTAGGACTGCTATAGCAAATCCATCTTCTGATCCATCTCACCTCTCCTTCTCGAATGCTAGGGTCAAACAAACAGGAGGGGGAAATGGCTTCATTTCCACTGACACGACGACGATTTGTGCAAGCCGTAGGAGGAGCAAGTCTCCTGACACTCATCAGCTGCAATCGGCAGGAGCAAACCATGGTGACACTCTACACATTGGGAGATTCGATCTTAGATTGCGGACGATATAACGAATTTGGCGTGCATCCGGGGCAATTGCTGGTGCAGAACGACGATCGCCTGTTTCCCGAATTTCAGGGTCAAGACCTCGCCTCACGCGGCTCTGCCCGACTGGAACATCGTGCCCGCGATGGCGCAACGGTTGTGGGGCTTCCCTCCCAGGCTCAAGGATTGCAGGTTGGAAAAAAAGCGATCGCCATGATTACGGTCGGTGGTAACGATTTGTTAATGGGGTTGCTTCAAGATACAGGCTCCGGCATCACAGCCTTTGCCAATGCCCTCGATACGTTTGTGCAGCAGTTACCCATCCGTCCAGTTCTCCTTGGCAGTGTTTATGACCCTACCTTGGGAGACGACAGCCGCAACTTTTCGGGAGTCGATCCGGCGATCGCCCCACGGTTACCCCGGTGAGCCTGTATTTGTTGCCGCACCCAATGCCACATCTGAAGATGAAGGAGTCGTTCTATCCGTCGTGCTAGACACGCAAACAGAGAACTCTTTCTTATTAGTGTTAGATGCTCAATCCTGGAATGAGCTTGCCAGAGTCCAGTTACCTTAACATCTACCATTTGATTTTCATGGTCAGTATTTTGACGCAGGACACAGCGACTCCAGAAGAGTCAGCGAACCCCCAGAGAGAATGCAACTCCATCGCTAGCTTGTTAAAAGTAAACGCTAAAAAAACATGAGATCGTGAAAACACAGATCTCTCATCGTAGAGAAGCTAAATTATTACGGATTTCTTTGAGAGATAACACTGCATAGAATTTTGGATATTCGGTATTTATACAGCTCAAATACGAGAAACAGTAAGAGTTTTAGACAAAATTGAGATCAAAACTCTAGGAATTTTACTGTACCAGAACGGATCAGATCTCGTTTAGGGTTGTAATGTATCTTGCTAAACCCTCTTTAGTGACCTTCAGCCCATCGTATGCACTGATACTCTCGTTTCTGACTTTGGCATCAGGAGCGCAGTGCTAAACGGTAGAACTCCTGCAATGGCATTACCTAGCCTTTGTCTAGAAATGAGAGAGTCACAAATTTTGTGCACACGAGTGTGACATAAGAGGCTTAAGGTCTAGAAGCTATCCCTGCCTTAAGAAGTTCAAAAGCTACAACTGCTGATAAATGGCAACTCTGTGTAGCAGGTAAATGCACCTAAATCAGAATTAGAGAGTAGAGATAAATACAGTATCTCTACTGACTTTATCCGTCTATGCGCTTAAGTCATAGGCTCAAAAACCATGCCTAGCAATACTTGTAGTCACTGGCTAACTCAGTAATTTAACTGAAATTACTCTTTTTATTTACTATCTTACGTATATCTATCAACTATTTAGTTAACAACTTTTAGACATTAAAAAATTTACTTTTTTCGTTTTCTGGGAAATCTGAAAACAGAGTCTTTTAACAAAGAATTATGCGTAGCAATTCAAATGCAAACACTTTACGCAGTAATAGAATCGTTAATCTTGCTTCTCAGAATCGCGTTCTAACAGAACAAGTCAACGAGCAAAATCCGCATGATATCTTTCGTATTCGGGTAAGAAGTCTCAGTAGTTTTACTGCATCTGTCAATGGACTACAACGGGATGCAAATTTGCAATTACTCAACAGTCAGGGGCGTGCGATACAAACCTCTGCCCGTCGAGGAAGAGCTTCAGAAAAAGTTGATAGGCTTCTAGAAGAAGGAACCTATTATGTCCGGGTTTATCTCCGTAATAAACACGATGACACAACCTATGGATTGAGTTTATCAACCGCTAATGTCAGTTCTGAATCATCTAACACCGTTTCCCAAACGGTTTTTAACGGCAAGCTATATCAAGTGACGCGAGGCAACGATAATCTGATCTATAGTCGTTCCTCGTCTGATGGCAGTCATTGGAGTGTCTGGAGACATACAGGTGCCTCAACTTATCAGACACCCGCCATGACCGCGTTTAATGGTCGGCTGTTCCAACTCGCTCAGGGCACGGATCGCAATCTCTACTTACGCTCTAGTCAGAATGGAGAGAATTGGTCAACCTGGGCATCCCTGAATATTGGTGGGCAAACTCTCTCTGCACCTGAGATGACCGTCTTCCAAAATCAATTGGTCGTAGCGGTACGCGGCATCAATAATCAGATTTACACCGCAACTTCGGGAGATGGCGATCGCTGGAATGCTTGGCAGGACACAGGGCGTGCTTCCCGCAGTGGTCCTGGTCTGACGGTCTTCAACAATCGCCTGTACATCGCTGCTCAGGGAACAACCGACAATGATGTGTATTTCAGTTCTTCACGGGATGGAGTGCGCTGGAACTCATGGTCATCAGCAGGAATACAGACCCTTAGCAATCCAGAATTAGGTGTATTTAACGAACAGCTTTATGTAGCCGTTCGCGGTACTGATAACAACATTTATCTGAAGCGATCGGCGGATGGGCAGGTCTGGGGGCAATCCTGGTTAGCCTCTCATGGGACAGCGCAAACCGCCCCTGAAATGGATGTTTTTGGTAATCAGATGGTGTTGACAATGGGGGATGTTGAGCAGCGAGTCCGTCTCAACACTTCGCAGGACGGCACAACCTGGTCGGGTTGGACGAACTATGGACAGGACAATCCAGCCGCAGATGCCCTATGGTCAAGTAATTTTGGGCTTCACTCCACACCCACAGATTTGAATCCCTTGAGAGGATTTCGCGATCCGCTGCTGGGGTTAGGGCCGATTACTCAGCACTTTGGAGGACAAGCCTCCCACACTGGAAGAAGCCATTATTCCATTGATTATGGGGTTGAGGTAGGCATGCCCATCTATGCCATGTATTCTGGTACGGTAGTGGCGATTGAGCAGAGTGTTCCTGATCTCCCAGCCAATGTGGCAGGTTCTTTAGCCAATGCCAGCAATGTGAACTATGTCTTGATTAAGCTAGATGACGATGATGGGGTTGATGATGGTTATCGCAACGCTTATCTACACATTCGACAAAACTCGGTGCGGGTTGCAGTAGGACAACGAGTTGCCGCTGGAGACTTGATTGCAGAGAGTGGACACAATGGTTGGAGTACAGCTCCTCATTTGCATGTAGAAGTGCATCGCCCTAATTCTGATGGCAGTTGGGGGCAAACTGTTCCATTTGAAATGTTTAGCAATTGAATGATGAGTTGACGTATGCCTGCCTCCTCCAAAGCTGGGAGTACAGCAGGCAGGAGTGAGGACGATTCGTTGTTGCTGATCCAATCTATGAATTTTGTAGAGGTGTTTCACGAAACGCCCCTACCCAGTGATCTGCCACAATCAAACATTAAATCGGTATAAGAACTATTCTTTGATATAGTCGTAGCCACTTGGGTTAAGACGGGATGCAGGGGTGGAACCCCTGGCTGAGGGCGCAACCCCACACCCCTCTGTCCTAAATGAAGGGGCGATCGCTACACAAAACAGAAACTAAAGTTCTACAGTAAAGACTGCTCCTTGAGGGGAGTTGTCTTGAACATAAATACTACCACCGTGGGCTTCTACAACAAGCTTGCAGAAGGTCAGTCCTAAGCCAATTTGCGGCACATTATGCATCGCTTCTCCGATCTCAAATTTGTTAAAGATGTATGGACGTAAATCGGCTTTGATGCCCGGTCCTTGATCGGCAACGTGGATCTTGGCTTGCATCCGAACCTGTCCATTATGGGTTGCGTGAGGGAGATATTCAACGGTTAGCGTGACTGTACTGTTTTGAGGAGAAAATTTAATTGCGTTTGAGAGCAAGTTATCCATGAGTCGATGCAGAAGATTCAGATCGGCTGTGATCTGTTGTCCCGATTGTGGTAGTTGGACATCCAGATAGATTTTTCTGGCTTGAGCGAGTTCTTGAAACTCGGATATGACGGTTGTTACTAAAACATTTAGATCAATCTCACTGTAGTTGAGGAGTAAGCTTCCCGCTTCTAACTTTGCCAGTAACAGCAATTCATTGATCATGGAACTGAGCTGCTGACCTGCCCGATACACCAGTTTCAACCGCTCCTGATGTTGTTCCGGTAAAAGAGCTTGCATGAGCAACATTTGGCTGCCCAACAGGATTGTAGTGACAGGCGTTCGCAGGTCATGCACCATCATGCTGGACATGTCCTCACGCAGTTGTAGAGTGTCTTTGAGGGCATCATATTGCTGTTTTATGCGTAGGAGCGATCGCACCCTTGCCTGTAACTCAACCCGATTCACTGGTTTAGAGATAAAATCATCGGCTCCTGCATCCAGACATCGCGCCAGGTCTTCCTTGGCGTTGAGCGCAGTCACCATAATGACTGGAATGCTTGCCCAGGCTGAATTTGCTTTGATTTCACGGCAGGTTTCGATCCCATCCTTGTCAGGCATCATCACATCCAGCAGAATGACATCCGGCTTGATGGCATCTAATTGGGTGAGTGCTTCGTCTCCACTGGGAACATAGAAAAACTCATAGCCTTCAGGTTTGAGCAATGCTCGAATCACAGTAAATCCGTTGGGTTCATCATCCACAACTAGGACAACAGGTGTGCGGTTCATAAGTGAAGGCTGCTTAATTGAAATTGACCTGGGGAATGTAGGTGGACAAGAGATTGAGCAGGTGTTTGAGGCTGATGGGTTTTGTCAAATAGTCCACGGCTCCTGCACTGAGACATCGTTCGCGATCGCCCGGCATGGCCAGAGCCGTCAACGCAATGATAGGAATGTGTTGCAACTCCTGGTTTGAGTGAATACGTTGAGCCGCCTCTAATCCATCCATTTCTGGCATCTGGATATCCATCAAAATCAAATTGGGCTTGTGTTGTTGCGCCATTTGAATCGCTTCCAATCCGTTACGCGCCAATACGATCTGGAAGTTGTGAGCTTGCAGGTAGCTACTCAAGGTGACGATATTGGCTTCACTATCTTCTGCAAGTAAGATCAGCGGCGTAGTAGTGCGTTGGCTTTCAGTAACCATGAAGTCGGGCGGTTGTAAGTCAGACTGTTGATCGTCCTGCTCTACCTGACCCAGGATCTGATTGATTGTTTTCTGAAGTTGGGGTCGGGAAATGGGTTTGAGTAAATAGGCAGACGCTCCAAGTGCTAGCGCATAAGGGCGTTCGTCTACCACCGAAACCACAATGACCGGAATCGCTTGAGTCTCCGGATTTGCCTTTAGATCTGCTAGCACCTCCCAACCGGAGCGATCGGGCAACAAAACATCAAGGATGATGATGTCAGGGCGCAATCCTATCGCGACCTGGGTCGCACCTCCCCCAATGGGATGAACCAGTGTTGTTGCACCCATCTCGGTGAGATAACGGGCGATTTGACTGGCAGCCGCCTGTGAGTCTTCGATGATCAACGCCTGCTGTAAGTTAGAGGAATGAGTTGTAGCAGGAGTGGTTGTAGAAACCGATTCAGCGATCGCCGTGGGTGGGTGCCAGGGAAGCGTAACTGTAAAACGACTGCCTTTATCGATCTGGCTCTCTAACGTCACACTGCCCCCATGCAACTCCGCAATGCGTCGCACCAATACCAACCCTAACCCGGTGCCAGCATAACGACGTGAGAGTGAGCTATCTAGTTGAACAAAGGGTTGAAAGAGTTTGTTGATATTTTCAGATGCAATCCCAATGCCTGTATCCGTGACAATAAAATCGATGGTTTCACGGAACAAATCAGCTCTCACTTGCAGCTCCACACGACCATTGTCGGGTGTAAATTTAACGGCGTTGCTTAAGAGATTGACTAACACCTGGCGAATGCGACGCTCATCTAATTCAACCTCAACTAATTCTGGATCAATGCGACAGCTAATTTTAATACGTTTGTGATGAGCTTGTTGTTTGATAAAACTTAAGCTAGAGTCACACAGGTCTTGTACAACAACTGGGCTAATTTCCAGTTCCATCTTGCCGGACTCTACTTTAGAGAGATCCAGGATGTCATTAATTAACTCCAACAAATGTTTACCGCTTTGTTCAATGGTTGAGATATGTTCACGTTGTTCTGCGGTTAATTCACCAAAAATTTCCTCTAACAATGCTTCTGAGAGTCCCAAAATGGCATTGAGTGGAGTTCGCAACTCGTGACTCATACCTGCCAAAAATTCATCTTTTAGGCGAGAAGCTCTGGCTAATTCAGCATTGGCGAGGCTAATTCGCTCATTGCTCAGTTGCACCTGCATTTCGGCTTGTTTGCGTCGGGTGATATCTCTAGCAATTTTAGAGACACCAATGATATCTCCGGCTGCATTTTTGAGTGGAGAAGCGGTGAGCGATACATCAATTAATCGACCATCTTTGTGTTGTCGCACCGTTTCATAGTGCTCGATGCGATCGCCCCGTTGGAGTCGCTCAATAATCTGGGTTTCTTCATGCTGGCGATCATACGGTAGCAGTAGAGTGGCTGGCTGACCAATCACTTCAACCGCAGAATAGCCATACAACTTTTCTGCCCCCCAATTCCAACTGTCAATGATGCCCTCTAGTGTAGTACTGATGATGGCATCATCTGAGGATTCAATGATAGCCGCTAAGCGGGCTTGCACCTGCTCTACTTGTTTACTGCTGGTGATGTCGTTGTTAATTTCCAGCACTTTGATGGGATTGCCGTTGTCATCGCGTTGCAACACCCAACGACTTGCAACGGTCATGGGCGTTCCATCACGCCGTTGATGGATCAACTCTCCTTCCCAATAACGGGAGCGTAAAAGTGCAGCATCAATGTCGCTGATGGGACAGGGAAACTGCGTTTTTAGCAGGGTATGGATGGATTGCCCCAGTGCCTCGGCACGAGTCCAACCGTACATCTGCTCGGCTCCCCGGCTCCAGAAGGTGATAATCCCGTTGGAATCACGGGTGATGATCGGGTCGTGCGCCAGATCTAACAATTGCGCCTGTTCTGCCAGTTGTTTCTGTGTTTGTTTCCGCTCTTGCAGTTCTTGTTGCAGGCGATCGTTGAGTTGAGATAGCTCCAGGGTGCGATCGCGAACCCGTTGCTCCAGGTCTTCATTGAGTTGGGAGAGCGCAATTTCAGCTTGTTTGCGTTCCGTGATGTCCTGCATATTACCCAGCATTCGGACGGGGTTGCCTGCCGCATCATAAAACACCTGCCCCCTCGCCGATAACCACCGAATCCCATCGGGCAGCAGCACACGATACTCATCGGCGTAGTAGCTCTGCTTTTGCTGGATAACACGGTTGACGGTTTCACTGGCAGAGGCGCGATCGTCGGGGTGAAGCAAGCTGAGCCACTGTTCGTAGCGGATCGTTTGCTGAGTGGGGTCAAGTCCAAATAGCAAACAGTATTCCTCAGAGATATGGGAACTGTTATGTATCACATCCCAATCCCATACCCCCGATCGCGTCGCTTTGTATGCCAGCTTTAGTCGGGCTTCGCTCTCCTGCAATGCCTGCTCTGCCTGTTTGCGATCGGTGATATCAAACACTGAGCCGATGTAGCCCTTAAATTGACCATCTGCGCCAAACCAGGGAGTCGCTGCATTGATCGCCCACCGATATGTTCCGTCTTTACGCCGCAGCCGATACTCTATGCGAAACTGCTCCTGGCGAGCGTTAGCCTGGACAAAGATATCCCCAGAGAATTTTTGATCATCGGGATGTACCGCTTCTAGCCAGCCCAACCCTAACCCTGTCGTCTCAGTCTGACCTGTAAAGTCGTACCAGCTTTGACTCAGAAAAGTACACGCCCCTGTCACATCCGTTACCCAGATCATCACCGGAGCACAATCCGCCATGTCCCGAAATCGCTGTTCTGACTCACGCAACTGTTCCTCAGCGCATTTCGTATCGTGAATGTCTTCCGTTGTGCCATACCAGCCTAAAATCTGCTTGTGCTCATCGCGGCGAGGAAAGGCACGAGAGCGCATCCAGCGATAGGAGCCGTCTGCCAGTTTGATGCGGTGTTGAATGTCGTAGGGATTACCTGTGGTGATGGAGTATGTCCACGCTGCCAGCATCGCGGGTAGGTCATCGGGATGGGGAACCTGCGACCAGCCCTCACCCATCGCCTGTTCTCGCGTTAAGCCAGTCAGGGTGAGCCACCGCTCATTGAAATCTGTAATTTTGCCGTGGGGGTCGGCTGTCCAGGGCACCTGGGGGTTCAGTTCGATAATATAACGCAGGTGTTCTCTAGATTCGCGGAGTTGAGCCTCGGCTCGTTTGCGATCGCTAATGTCGGTTAGAAAAGTCAACACAAACCGCTCATCCTCAATCTGGACTGAACTTAACCCCGCCTCAATGGGGAACTCAGTGCCATCTTTACGGAGAGCGTACAGGTTTCTTGCATGACCCATCGATCGCTGAGAGGGTTGACGGTTGTATTCAGCCCGAAATACCAGGTGCCCCTGGCGAAATCGCTCTGGCATCAAACTCTCTATCGATCGCCCCAGAACTTCGTCAGCAGAATAACCAAACAAGTCTTCGGCTTTGGTGTTAAAGATGACGATTTCCCCTCTGGCATTGGAGACAATCACAGCCTCAGATGCCATCTCTAAGAACGCCCGAAATCGCTCCTCGCTGGCTCGTAAAGCCAGTTCTACTTGCTGCTGTTCAAGACGAGTTCGCAATGCCGCAATGCCGTAGGCAAGATCCGTCGCCAGTTCGTTCAACAGTTCTGTCTCAGCCGGAGCGAACGCATCAGACCGAGTCGAGCAAATAGACAGTGCTCCTAAAATGGGGGCTTCAGCCGTAAGGGGAAGCGCAATAACCGCCGCACAGCCACCTTGTAAAGCCGCCTCTCGCCAATGCGAATGGGTTGGATGATTGACAAGATTTTGGGCGATCGCTATCTCGCCAGTACAAATCGTCGTTCTCGTGAGTCTCTGTCCTAATTCATCCTCTGCCCAGTGAATGGATATCTCCTGGAGAGATTGCCCCATCTCACCAGCCTGAGCCACAGGACGAATATGGGTCGCTTCGTTGGATTCTGCAAAACTAATCCAGGCAGCACGATAACCTCCGATCTCGACAATCATCCGGCAAATCTCTTGTAATAGAGCCAATTCATCTACCGCCCGAACTATGGCTCGATTGCATGAACTCAAAACGCGAAGCAAGCCGTTTACTTGCTGCCATCCCAATTCAGAGGAGTTAGAGTTGGTTTCATCATACGGATGTCCTTGATTGTCTTGCTCCATCTCCATGACCCATCTAAACTCATCTCTCTACGCTCAACAATTGCCTAGACAAAAGTTGATTTGATGTAAACACTTTTGTTATACCAGCATCAGAAGTAGAGTCACAATTTTTTAGCAAGGACTTGATCAATCAAACCCCCAAAGAAAATAATATGTTGCGAGAATTTTCGAGAAAGGATTGATTTAATGGTCAAACAATTAAAGTTTACTTAAAATATTTTTAAGATTTCGCTATGGCATTGAATTTAAGTAAACCTAACTCCTTGCAATCAAGCATGAGAGATAAATTTCAAACGAGTGCAGCTCTTACAAATCTTTTAGGATTGCTATATCGACAATAAAGTTCAATATGGAACAGCTTCTAAATCTGCCTATCTGGATACCGCTTTTAGCGGTCAGTGTTGTTATTTTAGGGATTGGTTTTAGTCTGAGGTTGGGTAAACAAACCTCGACTACTTCCTCAAGCTCCTCACAGCCCAGCATAGACTCTACAACAGGACATTATCTTGCGCTTAAGAAAGGGCAGATTGAGCCGGATCAATTTGTCCCCATCTCTGATCAAGCGACGATCAGACAAATGATGACCGAGGCGATCGCGGGTAATCGAACGCGATGGAATCAACTGGCTGCTTCAGAGAAAGTAGTAATGGTTCCCGCAGGTACAGCTGTCGTTTTAAAAAAAGTCACGGAACGATTAGCCGAGGTCGAAGTCGATAGCACTATTCTTAAGGGTAAAAAGCTCGCCGGACAAAAACGGTGGACAGTTGCTGCTTTTGTTCACAAAGTTGTTTAACAAATTCAACTACCGTGTTTCAAGCCATCTCATACGGCTCTAAGCTGACACTTCTAGCAGTAGTAATCTGCCATTTTATAGAAGAAATCAGAGGTGAATTAAAGCGGCTAGCAAGTCATATTCTGTGCAAAGTTTTATACAACGATATCAACGAAAAAGACATTGAATCGTGTGTAGAATGTTCTGTCCTTAAGGTAAGGATTATGATATCGATTTAAATGGTTTCCAGTGCAGATGCGGACGCTTGTAGGGGTGGGTTTAGCTATTTACTAACGGCAAATCCAAAAACTTATCTGCAAAACCCGCCCCTACCGATATCTGCCTTGATCACAATTTAATTTGGTATGACTTACCTGTATTAACGTCAGTTTGGTTTAAGAGCCCGGCGAATGAATTCGCAGCTACTAGGGCGAAGTCCGCCGACGCGGACTCCAGAAAATGCAGATTTGACGAACCGACGCAGGTCAGTTTTACTCCCATAGCGGCGGTTTTAACCGCCGAAGTCCTGATCCCGAATTCACGTTGTATTAGTACTCCGATCGCAAGATCGACATCAAAATTAGAGATTCATAACCATTAGTGGTTTTTAAGCAATCGCGTAGAGTTCCTTCGACGACAAAGCCCGCATTAGCATAGAGAGCTTGAGCACGGTGATTGTGTTCTTTAACGTCAAGCCAGAGTCGATGAGCTTGATAGGTTTCAAACACTAACTGCTTGACTAGTTGGATGGTGGCTTTGCCGTATCCCTGACCTTTTGCTGTGATCACAATCCGCCGAAACTCAATGCTGTCATTGGGGTCAAGCAGTCCGGCTAGAATGACGAATCCAACCGTATCCTGATGCACATCCGTCTGAACTATGAAGTGAGCGATGTCGGGGTCAGCGATCGCCCCTTGATGTTTTTCACGGCTCCAGGGAATGATAAACGGCTGATTGTCGGAGTGTTGTTCAGCAGCGAGGATGTAGTCCAGGTCAAGTTCGGTGGTCTTACGAAACGCTAAGTTCATCACTCGTCAACTTGACTAACACGGCGCAGGTTGACCACATCGCTCATTTTGCGAATTTGGGTCAGTGTCCGTTCCAGTTGCTTATGATCTTGCACATCAATGCCTAAGTTAATCACGGCGGTTTGACCGGGATGAGTCTTCACTTGAGCACTGCGGACGTTGATGTTGTGGTCGGTAAGACGAGACAGAATATCCTTGAGTACACCGACACGATCGATCACTTCAATCAGAATCTGAACCAGATAAGTCTGGGGACGAGTTTTAGTATCGATGGGGTTCCAACTCACGGGGATCAGGCGATCACCCGGAATACTCTCGGTGTTAGTGCATCCCTGCCGATGAATAGTAATACCTCGGCTACCCATTGTGACAACGCCAATAATGGCTTCTCCAGGCACGGGGTTACAACATCGAGCGAGATTGTATAACAGTCCTTCCACCCCTGCGATGGGAGAATCACTCGTGCGGCTGGGCAACCGTACGGGTAATGCTGGAGTTGCAGGAGGGAGCAGCGTTTCCAAATCGTCTGTGGTGGGGGCAGGGGCGATCGGTTGTTGCGCTTTGATAGCTTCGCGCAGACGGTTAACCACCAGATTGAGGGTAACTTCGCCATACCCCAGAGCCGCCAACAGATCATCCACAGTGTGATAATTACATCGCTCTGCTGCTGTTTGCATTGGAGCAGACTTGAGGAGGGCTTCAAAGCCTTTTTTACCCAATTCTTTCTCCAACATCTCGCGACCACGGGCGTAGTTTTCGTCACGGTGCGATCGCTTATACCACTGGCGAATGCGGTTGCGTGCTCCGGTCGTGACGACAAAGTTTAACCAGTCGAGCGTGGGATGCGCGTTCTTTTGCGTCAAGATCTCGACAATATCGCCGTTACACAGGGGCGTATCGAGTGGCACGATGCGTTCATTGACCCGCGCTCCAGCGCAGTGGTTGCCAACTTCGGTGTGAATTCGATAGGCAAAGTCTACAGGCGTTGATCCCCGCGCCAGCGGAATAACATCACCATTGGGTGTGAAGACATACACATCTTCATCGAAGAGGTTGTCTTTGACATTTTCCAGATATTCCTGCGCGTCTTTCAGATCATTCTGCCATTCCAGCAGTTGGCGCAACCAGGTAAATTTCTCATCGTCGTCCGTGAACTTGCTGGAGGAGTGCCCCGACTCTTTGTACTTCCAGTGGGCAGCAATCCCGTATTCAGCAATGTGATGCATCTCAACCGTCCGAATCTGCACCTCCATTGGGCGACCTGACAACCCAATGACAACTGTGTGTAGGGATTGATAGCGGTTGGGTTTGGGTAAGCCGATGTAGTCTTTAAAGCGACCGGGGATCGGGCGGAAGGCATCGTGAACAACAGCTAGGGCGCGGTAACACTCATCCTTGTTCTCGACAATGATGCGCAGGGCGGCTACATCAAAAATCTCGTGGAACTCCTTCTTCTGGCGTTCCATCTTTTGATAGATACCATAGAGATGCTTGGGGCGGCCGCTGATATCTACACAGTGGATGCCCAACTGCCCTAACTCGTGGTGCAACTTGGCGATCGCCTGCTCTAATCGGGCTTCGCGATCGACCCGCTTATCCGTCACCAGTTTCTGCATCTGGCGGTAGGCATCAGCGTCAAGATATTTGAACGCTAAATCTTCCAGTTCCCACTTAAACCGACCGATCCCCAGACGATTAGCTAACGGAGCAAAGATATCCATCGTTTCTTGAGCAATGCGGCGGCGTTTATCGTCTGCCAGGTGCTCTAGAGTTCGCATGTTGTGGAGCCGATCTGCCAGCTTGACCACGATGACGCGAATGTCTTGCGCCATTGCCAGGAACATGCGGCGGAAATTTTCAGCCTGACGCTCAGTTTTGCTGGAGAAGTTAAACTTAGAGAGTTTTGTCACTCCTTCTACCAGTCGCCGCACCTCAACACCGAACCGCCGTTCAATCTCATCGGGAGTGACGTCGGTGTCTTCGACCACATCGTGTAAAAAACCCGCCGCAATCATCGCACCGCCACCGCCCAAGTCTCTTAGCAGACCTGCAACTGCAACAGGGTGGCAAATGTAAGGTTCGCCCGATGCTCGATATTGCCCTTCATGCAGGCAGTAAGCGAATTCAAAGGCACGACAGACTAAATCGGTTTCGGCTTCGGCGTTGTCTGATGCACAAATCATGGGAGATTGTTTGGCAATCAGGCACTGATTCAACCAATCGGGAAGGGTAATGTCAACAGAGTAGGAGGGAGCCGCTACGTTCATCTTTTAGACCCGGTGTTTAGGGTGGCTCAGGGTAGATTTTGCTGATCTTACGGTATAAATGTGCTTAGGTATACCAATTTTGGCAGGTTCGCTGCCATTTCGGTTTCATTTAAGGTGGGGGCTAAAGTAGACGAAAACTCACTAGAGCGAACAATAACTCTAGTAGAGGCACAGGGTGAATGAGAAGCAGTATAAAAAATCGATGCTATTGGGTTGAATTTGACTTACAAACTTACTTGACTTATCAGCTTACTTTAAAAGGTCAGTATGTAAAGAGTGGTTGTTCTACTAATATATACAAACTTCTTTACATTTAATCTGCCTCTTCACCGATATCCCAGATTCTATCGCGCCTCATGCTACCTGTTCTCTATCGTCAGTCCTACGAAGCCCTGCAACAGACATTGCAGCAACTGCAAGCCTCTATTACCGTGGAGAACCCTGATTTGAAAGGGTTTCGAGCGATGTTGCAGACCGCGAAAACCCAATTTCAGCAGCAAATTCTCACACTTGACCCAGAGCAACTTGAGGAAGAGGACAGTGCGATCGCGCTCCGACTGCAATCGATTCAAACTGAGATCAGCAAACAGTTGCGTTTGTTAGATATGGATCTATTGTTTCTACAAACCGCTCGGCAACCCGCTACAGTGCAACAGCGTTACGTTCAAATTGGCGATCGCCTCACTACTTTGATTCGTTATTGCGAGGTGGTGCTGGGAGATGAGGAAGAGGGTGATGAGGGGATGGGGTGATGGTCAATGGTCAGTGGTCAATATAGCGATTCTCGCTCCTCCACTCCTCCACTCCCTCTACTTCCCCACTCACTCCCCTACCCCCTGTCCCCTTGTCTCCCCAGAATGGTTTAATGAGAAGTGTTTGCGTGGAGAGTGGGTTGTGCAGTGTCCTAAAGAAAAACAGGTGGAACTGACGGGTGGTACTTTGGCGGAAGGTCTGGTGGTCAATCACTGCCCCGATTGTGAGGGAATGTGGATCTCAGCCGAAGACTACAAATCGTGGCAGAGCCATCAAGGCAGTGGGGATGAAATTGTCTTGCCCACAACCCTAGATGTCGCCTATACGCCTGCTTCTTTTGACTCTCGAGGTGCTCTCTGTCCCGAATGCAACTGCTATTTAGCGCGAGCTAAAGTTAGCCTCAAAACCCCGTTTTATGTAGAGCGGTGCGTCAATTGTGGGGGGATCTGGTGCGATCGCGGCGAGTGGGAGGTGTTGCAATTCATGGGGATTCACACGGCGATCGACCAACTGTTTTCGAGTGAGTGGCAAACCCGCGTTAAAGAACTAGAATCGGCGGAGCGTGAACGTCGAGCCACGATTGAGAAACTTGGTGAAGATCTTGCCTACCGGGTATTTGAACTAGCTGAGCTATTGGAAAATCATCCCAACGGGGATTTTGGGGTTGCTTACTTGATGCGACGATTTGATCAATAGCCTTCCTGTGGACATCGTTCATGACCAGCTATCAGTTTCCAGACGACTTCATGTGGGGAGCGGCAACCGCTGCCTACCAAATTGAAGGAGCGATCGCGGAGGACGGACGCAAACCCAGTGTGTGGGATTCGTTTAGTGCGATCCCGAAGCGAACCTTAAATGGAGACACTGGCGCGATCGCTTGCGACCATTACCACCGCTATCCTGAAGATGTTCGCCTGATGGCAGAGTTGGGCATCAAACACTATCGCTTTAGCATTGCCTGGACGCGAGTGATCCCCGATGGTCGAGGGACGGTCAACGAGGCAGGAATTGACTTCTACAAACGGTTGGTTGATTGTTTGCGAGAGTATGGCATCACTCCTCATGCGACTCTATTTCATTGGGATAGCCCCCAAACCCTGGAGAAGGAATATGGCTCCTGGCAAAACCGTCAGATTGCCAGGGATTTTGCAGATTATGTGACCGCCGTCGTGAGTCGGTTAGGCGATCGCATCACTAACTGGATGACAATCAATGAAATTCCCTGCTTTACTCACATGGGCTACGAGGTGGGCAAAGTGCCACCGCACGCTCCGGGGACGGTGGTCAAAAATCGCAAAGCTGTTTGGCAGACTTCCCACCATGCACTGCTAGCACATGGTATGGGATGTCAGGCGATTCGGGCTGCATCCAAGGTTCCCTGCTCAGTTGCACTCGTGGATAACTTCGGGGTGACCGTACCCATTCATGAATCGCCTGCCAATATTGAAGCTGCAAAACGTGCCTTTCACACTCACTGGTATAACGGTGGGATCATTGTTCCTGCCTTAACGGGGGCTTACAGTCCGGCGTTGCTGGAGCAGTTGGGCAAGGACGCACCGGATATCCAACCGGGGGATCTGGAGACGATTTACCAACCTCTCGATGCCTTGGGCTTCAACGTCTACACGGGCACCTATGTGCGAGCAGCAGATAACCAGGCTGGATATGAAACCTTGAACTTCCCGAAAGGGTATCCCCGATTAAATATGCCCTGGCTGCAAATCGTGCCAGAGTGCATCTATTGGGGCATTCGCCATATCAGCGAAACGTTGGGGCGATCAGATCTGCCTATTTTTATCAGTGAAAATGGCTGTGCTGCTGAGGATGAGTTGATTCATAAAGAAGTCATTGATAGCGATCGCATCCTCTATCTGCGGCAACACTTCAGATCAGCCCACCGAGCCGTTAGCGAGGGTTATCCCCTCAAGGGCTATTTTGTCTGGAGCTTGCTCGACAACTTTGAATGGGCATGGGGTTACGATCGCCGTTTTGGGCTCATCTACACCGACTACCGCACCCAGGAACGCACTCCCAAAGCCAGCTATCACTGGTATTCCGAGTGTATTCGACAAAATCGAGTTGTGTGAAGAGAGAAAAAAAGAAGAAGGAAAAAAGAAGATCGAATTAGTAGGAATTGGACTCGCCTAAAAATTTTCCCCAATAGACTGGAGTGTGTCTAATACACGCAGATAATTCTGGCGATCGCCCATTTGCTGATACAACATCGCCGTTCTTTTGATGTAAGCGATCCCATCTGACTCGTTGCCTTGTTGAAATAGAAAACTTCCAATATTGAAGTAGGACTGCACCAGATGCGGATCAAGCTTAACCGCTTGATGAAAATCTGCGATACAAGCCTCGTTCCCCTGATCAAAATAGACGCAACCCCGGTTGTAATAGTAGTCTGCCATTCTAGGGTTGTTTGCGATCGCTTTTGAAAAGTCTGCTAATGCTTCTGGAAGTTTCTGCAAGTTCTGGTAAGTTGAGCCACGATTGTAATAGGGTTCAGCTCGTTCTGGGTAGAGTTTAATTGCCTCGGTCAAGCTGCTCAAAGCACCCCGGATATCTCCTCGCTCTTCAGCATGGATCGCCCGTTCAATAAAGGCTTCAAGCGGAGAATCTTTATAAGTAAGGCCCTTCCGGTAATAGTTTTGAATGCGAGGGAGAGCGTTGGAGAGGGGATTATTCGTTTTTCCAGACAAAAACAAATCGACAGTTGCGTCAAAATCGGCAACGGCTTGAGCATAATGATTCAGCCTTAAATAAATCTCACCTCGCGAGTAGTAGGAGGTTACGTCGTTTGGATCAAGCTGAATGCTTTGGGTTAGATCGTCTAACGCTTGCTGTCTATTGCCCAACTCATAATAGGCTAACCCCCGACTGCCATAGGCAACGGATAAATTGGGATCTAACTGAATCGCGTAATCAAAGCAAGAGACTGCACTTTGATAATCCTTCATGGCAAAGCATGTGTTGCCCCAAACAGTGTATGCCTGAGCAAAGTCAGGTTTAAGGGCGATCGCCCCTCGAAAATCGGCGATCGCCTCTCGAAAATTCTGCTGTTTCAGCTTCTCAATCCCACTTAAGAGAAGATTATTTGCTTCGCGGAAGTTAGCTACGGGAGACTGTTCGGAATAACCTGAGGGATCTGGATCAAGGTTAGATGTCATCTCATTGGCTATGCCTAAATAGATCTCCTCCAATCTGGCATAGAGGGCATTGCCTCCCCTCACCCAATCGGATCAACGAGTTAGGCGATTCTATATCACCGGATGAAAGAAAAAGGCTAATCCCAAAACCATGTAGGTCGCCAGCAGCAGCACCCCTTCAAACCAGTTCGATCGCCCATCGGAACTAATAGAATTCGCAATTAGAACCGAGACGGCAACGGCAACCAGTTCAAACGGGTTGAAGTTGAGATCCATCGGTTGCCCGATCGCCCACCCCACCAGAACCAATAATGGGGCAACGAACAAAGCAATTTGCAAGCTAGAGCCTACTGCTACCGAGACAGACAAATCCATTTTGTCTTTGATGGCAACCACAACCGCAGTGGCGTGCTCTGCTGCATTGCCGATGATTGGCAACAGAATCACCCCGGTAAACAGTTCGGTAAAGCCCAGTTTGACGGTCGCCTCCTCTAACGTACCAACTAGATATTCTGACTCGATCGCCACAAAAATCGTTGAAGCCAGGAGAATGCCTGTCCAGAACCAGAGATTGGGTTTATGCGTCAGTGCCTCTCCGGGGGCATCGATCGAGTCGGCATCGGCGATCGCTGTTTCCTCAAATTCGGTGATCCCGACGTCGTAAAGATAGGCATGAGTTCTCATCGAAAACAGCAACGTCAATCCGTAGACGAGAATCAGAACGATGGCGACCGCCACTGATAATTTCTGTAAGTCAGCTTCCTCAATACCAGATGAGGTGAAATTAACGGCAGTCGGCAACAGCATGGCGATCACCGCCAGATTCATAGAAGAAGCATTCACCCGCGCCACGATCGGCTGAAATTCCTGTTCCTTGAAGCGCAACCCACCGAGAAACATCGACAACCCCATTACCAGCAACAAATTGCCAATCACAGAGCCTGTCAAACTGGCTTTAACCACATTCACCAATCCGGCTTTGAGTGCCACCAGTGCCACGATTAATTCAGTCGCGTTACCAAAGGTAGCATTAAGCAAACCTCCCAACGATGGACCGACCACCACCGCGATTTCTTCGGTAGCCGTGCCCATCCACGCTGCCAGGGGAACGATCGCCAACCCTGCGGTAATGAATATCACCAGAGGGCTCCAAGCTAAGTAGTGCGCCGCGATGGAAATGGGAATAAAGACTAACAGAGCCGAGAAGATGAGATTTTTGGTCGTCATGCCAGTTTTGGGACTCAACGAGGTAGAGTGCGTCAACAGGGAATCAGTTGTTTAAGCGTATCAGGCGGGATGGAAATAGAAGGCCGCCCCTAAAACGGTATAGGTTGCCAGTAATAATGCACCTTCTAGCCAGTTCGATCGCCCATCTAGACTGATCAGGTTTGCCACTGCAACAGCGATCGCCACTGCAACGACTTCAAATAGATTAAAGCTTAAATCCATCGGTTGCCCGATCACTTGCCCTACAATCACCAGAATCGGAGCCACCAACAACGCCACCAACAAGCTTGACCCCATCGCAACCGAAACCGACAGATCCATATTGTTTTTGACCGCCACTCGAACGGCAGTCACATATTCTGCGGCTCCACCTACCAGCGGCAGCAAGATCACCCCGGTAAACAGTGGCGTCAAGCCCAATCCAGCGGTTGCCTCCTCGACAGCCCCGACAAAAATCTCAGACTCAAACGCCACCCCAATCGTCGAAATTGCTAAGACTCCCAGCCAAAGTCCCAAATTGGGTTTGTGAGCCGTTTCCCCGCCTTCTCCGCCATGCTCGCCTTCCAGATCTACTACCCCCACTTCATACAGATAGCTGTGGGTTTTGAGGGAAAACAGCAGAGTCAAAGCATAGACCACAATCAGCACGATCGCCGCTGTCACCGAGAGCCGCTCAATCGCGATCTCCTCGACGCCGCCAGAGGTGGCAATCACCATCGCAGGCAAGATGATCGCCGTAACCGCCAGCGTCATGGTAGAACCGTTGACTCGCGCCACAATCGGCTGAAACTCCTGTTCCTTATAGCGCAGTCCCCCCAAAAACATCGATAACCCCATCACCAATAACAGGTTGCTAACGATCGTACCTGTGATGCTGGCTTTAACGATGTCGATCAGTCCGGCCCGCAGGGCAACCAGCGCAATGATCAACTCAGTCGCGTTGCCAAACAGCGCATTCAGTAGCCCGCCGATGGACGGCCCCGCCACCACCGCTACTTCTTCGGTGGCAGTGCTGAGCCAGATGGCAAGCGGAATAATGGCGATCGCCGAGGTAATGAATACGGTCAATGACCCCCACTCCAGACGCTCCGCCGCCAGTGAGATTGGGATAAAGACAAGCAAACCCAGGGAAACAATATTTTTGATTGACATAGAGTGCGATGAGAGTTTTGAGATGTAAGCTCTGTGTGCCTAAATCATTAGAAGCTTAGTACAACCCGGATGAAGTAGCCAGTCAGATTAGGTTAATAGTCAATAGTGAGTAGTCAATAGTGAGTGGTCAATAGTCAATAGTCGATAGTTAATAGTCAGGAAGCAAGGGGTAAGGGGCAGGAGTCAATGGTTAGTGGTCAATGGTCAGTGGTCAATAGTCAATAGTTAGGAGTCAGGAGTCA
This sequence comes from Oscillatoria sp. FACHB-1407, assembly GCF_014697545.1. Lineage (GTDB taxonomy): Bacteria > Cyanobacteriota > Cyanobacteriia > Elainellales > Elainellaceae > FACHB-1407. The sequence continues at coordinate 36,560 of NZ_JACJSA010000025.1, forward strand.
GTGGTCAATAGTTTATGGTCAGTAGTTAGGAGTCAGGAGCCAAGAGCCATTGTCTAGTGCTGCGTCACAGTTAAAAGTTAGGGTAGTGCGAGCATCTTGCTCGTGCCTGCGTCACGGTTAACAGTCAGGGTAGTGCGAGCATCTTGCCCGTGCCGGGGTGTGTCTAGAATTTTGGGTAAAACCTTATTCTGTCTTCGCTCTAACCCACCCGCAACTGAAGTGCGGGCTCATGGGATGAAGTCTGCTAAAGCAGGCCAGGAGAGGTTTTCAGTCCACCTTAGTGGACTTTGGAAAGTAGCCCGTCATTGATGCGCGGGCGGATGGGAACGGTAACAGACCCACTTTAATTGACATAGCCACTATTGACCATCAACCATTGACCATTGACCATCAACCATTGACCATTGACCATCAACCATTGACCATTGACCATCAACTATTGACCATTGACTATCAACTATTGACCATCAACCATTGACCATCAACCATTGACCATCAACCATTGACCATCAACCATTAACCATCAACCATTAACCATCAACCATTGACCATCAACCATTAACTATTAACCATTGACCATCAACCATTAACGATCGCCAAACATCTTTTATTTCCTGTGAGGCGAGAGTTTTCCACAGCTTAAAACTTGCGTTAGGATGAGGTGAAGTTTACAAACCGCAATAAATATCCATAGCCCTTATGACCGTTGTTTACCCCCGCAAGCTGCAAAGCTCGTTTGGCACCATGAGTGCTCGCGATGTGCTGCAACAGGTCGTGCGCGATCGCGAAATTCATCTCATCACATTGAATCGGTACCGCTACAGCGAACAGCGGAGTTGCAAAGATTTAACAAATTTGATTGAATTTCTCGATGGTACTCCCGCAGAACTCGTCAAAGATTTGTCTCATCACATCTCTGACGAAGCTCGCCATGCTTCGTGGTTGACTGATTTGCTAGTCGAATTGGGTGCCGATGTGGGCACTCCTCCCGGTTCTTCCTACATTGATGAATTTGAGCGACTGCTTGATCGCGATCGCCCCAGTTTGACTGATACCAAAGATGATTTTGTGATCTCGTCGATTGCGGCAATTAATGTCACTGAAAAGCGTGGTTGCGAATACTTTTCGGGTCACATTTACGCACTCAAAAAAGCTCCCCAAACTGAAGAAAATATCAAAATTCGCGAAACCATCGAACGCATTCTGCCTGAAGAAGCCGGACATGTCCGTTGGGGCAACCGTTGGTTAGCCAGAATGGCAGAAAAAAGCCCTGAGCACCGCCAAAAGGTAGAACAGGCAAAACTCAAATACGCCGCGATCGAACAGGCGGCCTTTGAATCGGGGATGGACATCACCCTCGGTGCAGAGTTGCGCCGCGTTGGCAATCTGCTCGACATCGCTAACACACTCCCTGTCTGGGAGCGTCCTCAATATCTGATGGAGCGTTTGCCTCAGACCTTACTCTCCCCCGATTTACAGCGCACTCGCATTGATGTTGTTCAACGGGCATGGCAGCGTGATCCTAAGGCATTTATGGAACGCTTTGTGCCTATGTTCCTCAATGGTATTAACCGCATTGAGAAAGAACAGGTCAAGAAAAGTGCCTAGAGCGATCGCTTAACCTCATTTCAATCTAAGCCAATTTAGCAGAGGGTAATCCGATAGGATGCCCTCTTTTTTGTTAGCAACCAAGGATGCAGCTCAGCAGCACCCGTACTTGGAACCGATGCGAAGCGCGCCTTTGGGTTAACCGAGACACCTTCTGCTAAGGGGGTTTGGGGGAGGCAGTGGCGTCCCCCAATCGGGGGGTTGGGGGAGAATCCCCCAATGCTTGGTTTTCAAAAGCACAAATCAATTTGACACCACCGAGTAATGGTGGCAAAATAATGTCACCACTCATCAGTGGTGACATTATGGAATCATTCATTCTTTCTCTGGGCGAACTTGGGTTAACAAGCTACGAAGCCTCAGCTTATGTAGCTTTGCTGAGTCGCAGCAGTTTTACCCCAACTGAGTTAGCAACCCATGCCAAAATTCCACGACAACGCATTTATGACGTGTTGAAATCGCTGGAAGACAAAGGGTTGTGTCTATCGAAAGACACCTCTCCTCGCACCTTTATGGCACTTGACCCGCAGTTAGCACTGGAGGCTTTAAGTCGGCAACGAACTGAGGAGCTTGAGCGCGAACGGCAACGTACGGCTCAACGTGCCAGCGAATTAATGGCAGCATTAGCCCCCATGTTCCAACTGGGGCGCGGGCACAACGATCCCTTAAGTTACATTGATGTGTTAGGCGACCCTGTACGAATTGCCAGCATGGCGTTGAAATTGGCTCAAGGAGCGCACCATCAGGTCAATTCCTGCATCAAACGACCGATGGTTTTAAACCAGGAGCAAAACTGGACATTTATTCGAGAGCCATTGTCGCGAGGAGTGATGTACCGCGCACTGTATGAATACTCTGCGCTCAAGGATGAGGAGTTGTACGTCTGGATGACGACCTTTCAGAGTTGGGGACAGGAGATTCGCCTGGTGCCGGAACTGCCAATCAAGATGCAGGTGTTTGACGAAGACGCCGTGCTGGTGTCGCTGCAAGACCCGGTGGGGGGCACTCCGAGCTTTACGGCGATCGCCATTCGTCATCGAGGTATGGTCGCCATGATGAATCTAGCATTTGAGCAACTGTGGGAACGGGGTGAACCGTTTAAGGAGTAGGGGTCGAGGAATCATCAACGCTACAGGATCTAAGGAGGTCAGAGATGGCATGTGTGGCAGCGGAACCGCTTTTTGTTGAGGGATATCGTCCGGGTTGCATTGGGCGAATTGTTGAACTACACGGCAGCTACTACTACCGGGCTTGGGGTGTGGGGGCTGTGTTTGAGATGCTGATGGCTCAGGAGCTCTGCGAGTTTTGTGAGCACTATGATGCAGAGCATGATTTATTGTTAACAGCCTCTGTGGGCGATCGCTTGATTGGCTCGATCGCCATTCAGGGGAGCCGCGATACGACTCACACGGCACGATTACGGTGGTTCATTGTCGAAGAGGGATATCACGGTCGAGGCATTGGTCGCGTGCTGTTGGAGCGATCGCTCAATTTTTGTCGAGAGCGAGGGTTTCACAAGGTTTATTTGTGGACGGTGGATGAGTTGCCGCGATCGCGTCATCTGTATGAAAAAGTAGGCTTTTGCGTTGTCGAACAGGGCATCGACTCTCGATATGGAACAACTCTGCTGAGCCTCAAAATGGAGCTTAATTTACAGTGAATTTTGTAGGGCGTGTTGAGCTTTACAAATCTGTGCCAATCTGTGCCAATTGACAGACTGCATCAAAATCATGGCTCGTTACCATAGTCAGTGCAAAATCGAGGCACAGATTGAGGTATTGACAATGGTCATGACAGGATTGGATGTATTCGACAAAACAACTCAGCAAACTCAGCTCTGGGTGAATGAAGTTGCTCGTGAACTGGGATGGGACGATCACCACAAGACTTTTCAGGTGTTGCGAGCCACGTTGCATGTGCTGCGCGATCGCCTGACCCTGGGCGAAGCTGCCAATCTGGGTGCAGAACTGCCGATTTTGTTAGCTGGGTTTTATTACGAAGGCTGGAAACCAGAAAGAACGCCCACCAAAGAGCGCACTAAAGCCGCTTTTTTGGAGAGTTTGCAAAATCATTTCCGTCATTACTTCCAAAACAACGAATTTGATGTAGACATCGAACAGGCAGCACGAGCCGTGTTTAAGGTGATTAGCGATCGCGTCCCCACAGGCGAAGTCGAAGATGTCACCGGAATTTTGCCTGCGGAATTAAAAGAACTGTTTCCTGAAGCGGTGCGTGCTTAATGCTTTAACAACTCAAATTAGCGACAGGGGCATGACATATCGTGCCCTACCAGAAATGAATGTGTTGCAACTATAGCCGTAACCACATTAGAGGGGGCGGAGGCGAGTCAGAAAGCTCCCCCAGCATCAGGATTTGAGCCATTGTTATTGTCCTGAGCTTTCTGACCAGAGCGATATTTATCAAGAGGACTCCAACCATGACAGACATGCAAAAACAAGGCAAACCGACCGATCAGAGAGCCGATGAATGGCAGCGTGACCTTAATCCAAATTCACTAGAAAATCGCAATGGGCTAGAAGGTGCTCAGTTTGAGAAGGCTTCACCAACAGCCTATGACATCAAGGAATTGCACCGCCATCTCGCCGATTACAGCGATGATGAATTGAAACGCATTGTCGTGCTCCCCACCGGAACTCGACTCAAAGAAGGGGCAACCTACATTGACTTAGAAGATCCAGAACGCCAGGAATTTACGGCAATCGGGGGTGTTGAAGCAACTCCCGACCACTGGTATGTTCCTAAAACGGAAGTCGATTACCCGCTGTGGAATCGGCTAACAGGTGTAAACGATCCAGAGCGGTTAGATCAAAGCCCTCAACGTTAATGGTGGCGATCGCCGTTTGACGCGATTAAAACGTAAAAAAATCAATACACTTTAGGTTGAACCAGCGGGCAAAGGATAAAGTTGGGATAAGTTGCGATTTGACGGCTCAAGATTTCACACCTAGGGGTCAATCCTTATCAGGGGCTGACCTTTTAGTATGAGATAGTCCCTACAGTTATTGGATGACTGTTGGCAAGTCGTTGCGGCCTCCCCTTCATTACTTTTGACTACACAGCCATTACAACCTGCTATTTATGACCTACACTACCGATTTAGAATCCGATGCTAACCAAAGCCTTGTCAGCACAACAATTGCTGAGGCAAATCATGTTGAGGTCATCGAAACGGTCATTTCTAGCCTGCAAGAAGACCAGAGCGCGATGGTCAGCCAAACCGAGCAGGGGCACCTGTGGAAATTCAAGTATGGCAGCGTTGAGGTCTACGTACAGCTTTCAGGCACCTCTGACGAGGATATGTTGATCGTCTGGTCGCCGGTACTTAAGTTACCCGTTAAGAATGAGCCCCAACTGCTGCGAAAGCTACTGGAATTGAACTGGTCTAGCACCTTTGAAGCACATTTTGGCATCGTCGAAAATCAGGTAGTTGTGTCGTCTCAGCGATCGGTGGCAGAGTTGTCTCCAGGGGAAGTCTCTCGCAATATCACCGTGGTGGCAACCGTTGCCGATGACCACGACGAAGCTCTTACCGCTGAGTTTGGACACACTTAAGAGGGTAGGGCAAATGTGGGCGAAACAAAGCATCCCCAATGGGGTAATCGTTGGCGGTTGATTCCCTGCGTTGAGGCACCCGGACATCTGCACATGGGGCTAGATGCCTGGTTGTTTGAGCAGCACTGTACAGGGCTACATCCACCAACATTGCGGTTTTATACCTGGTCGCCTGTCGCCATCTCATTGGGCTATCACCAACAGCGATATCCAAATACCTGGCATGATTTGACCTGGCAAGGCGCACTGGTCGATGTGGTGCGTCGTCCGACCGGGGGACGGGCTGTGTTGCATCAGGGCGACCTGACCTATGCTGTGATTGCATCTGATCTGCCGACCAATCGCCTCGCGGCTTACCAGCAGATCTGCGAGTTTTTAATTGAGGGGTGGCGATCGCTCGGTGTGTCGCTGCATTTTGGGCAAGCCGGACGGGGTTACATCCACAATCCCAATTGCTTCGGGACGGCAACCGGAGCCGATCTGGTTTTACCCGATGGCACAAAGCTCATCGGCAGTGCTCAATTACGTCGAGGAGCGATCGCCCTACAACATGGTTCTATGCGGCTCGCAACCGATTCAACCTTCTATCAGCAGGTATTCGGGGCAGGCCTGGAGGCAGGTGTTCCCACCCCCGATGCCCTACCCCTCGATTTTCGCCGGGGTGACCATTGGCAACGGGTGATAGATGCCCTGACCGCCTCCGCCGAACGCTGTTTTGGCATTCAACTGGTGCCACAACCGCTATCAGACCAGGAGTGGCGAACGGTTTCAGCCATCAGTGAAGCTTATAAAGTCAGCGGCTGAGAGTTGAGTGGGGCGGATTCCTTTCAACACCACTAAATTGCTGCTGCCATAGCTGACGACCGTATCTCGTCCTCGACGGGTGATCCGCAGGTCTTCAAACTCAATGTCTTCGGCTAGTGCAAGGCGATCGCTCCGGTCTTCAAAATCCAAAATCGTATCCAGACCATTGCGCAGTTGCACCACAAACTCATCACGTCCTCTACCGCCAGTGAGTTGATCTAACCCCCGACCCCCAATCAGGGTATCGTTGCCTCTGCCACCATCCAAAATATCTCTGCCGACTTGACCCACGAGCGTATCGTTGCCCAGCAATCCTTGCAACAAATCATTGCCTCTACCGCCGTTGAGGATGTCGTTGCCAATCATCCCCAGCAAAATATCGTTGCCGACCAAGCCAATCAGAATATCGCTGGCAACCGAGCCAATAATATTGTCGTTGTCGTTGCCACCCCGAAACAGGTCAAGACCAATCAGGTCATCGACAAAATCAAGATCGCCCAAGTCATCAAAAATATTGTCCAAACCGTCGAGCAACTCGATGTCATTCAGGCTGTCAAACACGTCTTCAAAGACATCCCCAATGCCATCAAAAATGTCGTCCAGATCGGGGATTTCGGGTAATGCCATAACACGTTCCTCTAACCCTTCCAATTCCAGCGTAAGAGGTGCGATCGCCAATCACCTCATCCTATCGGTCACTCTACAAACTGTCCCCTGGTGGTTTTGATGCGGCTAAATAAAACTATGCCTTCCGGCAGTTGCGCCTGTAGCCAAGCTGTTGAATGACTTTTAGTAACGAGCTGTCCACACAGCGTAGATGAAGGCTCGCCAACCCCTCCTAATGACGACCTCGTTAGACCATCTATCTCCAGGTAGACCACCGATAATGAGGGGGATTACACCTTTTGGCATTTCACAAAACCACTCCTAATGCTGACCTCCGTGTTTCACGCTCCTCTGCTTGACGTTGCCCTTCAACGGTTGCTTAATCCACTCGTTGCATCTGCCATGTTTATTCCCCATGGACATTGCTATCTGTGGAAACCTGAACTGCTGTGGTTGCACATTTTGTCTGATGGATGGATTGCCCTGGCTTATTACTCCATTCCCATTACCCTCGTCATCTTTGTTCGCAAACGACAGGACTTACCCTTTGATTGGGTGTTTTTGTTGTTTGGGGCATTTATTGTCGCCTGTGGCACAACCCATTTGTTAGAGATCTGGACGCTGTGGCATCCTACATATTGGCTCTCTGGCTTTGTCAAATCTATTACAGCTCTGGTTTCAGTCAGCACAGCGGTGTTACTCATTCCCCTCGTGCCAAAGGCTCTTGCTCTGCCTAGCCCAGCCCTGTTAGAGGTGACCAATCGAGAGTTAGAACGGGAAATCGCAGAACGGCGCAAAAGCGAAGCACGATATCGGGCGATCGTTGAAGACCAGACGGAGTTAATTACTCGATTTCAACCGGATGGCACATTGTTGTTTGTTAACGATGCATACTGCCGTTATTTTGGGTTACAGCCAGACCAAATTATTGGTCAGCAATATCAACCTGTTATCTATGAAGCCGATCGCGAAAAAGTTGCTCAAGCGGTTGCGACCATGAGTCTTGACAATCCGATGGTCACAATCGAAAACCGAGTGATTGTGGGTGACGGAGTTCGGTGGACTCAGTGGATCAATCGAGCCTTGTTTGATCAAAATCAGCAGTTTATTGAGTTTCAATCGGTTGGACGGGATGTAACGGAGCGTAAGCAAGCTGAAATAGCTCTAGAGAATAGCCAACGATTTATTCAAAAGATTGCAGATACGGCTCCTGTATTGCTATATGTCTACGACTTCATTGAAAACCAGATGATTTATAGCAATCGGGACACAGCAAATTTACTGAATCGACAGGGTAATTTAACGGATACGGACAACGATGCAGCAAAAGATTATGCATTGCGTGCTTCATTACATTTGGATGATTTAGTGCAAGTTAGCGAATGGCGACAACAGTGGTATACCATGACTGAAGGAAACGTTTTGCAGCGAGAATATCGTTTGAATCAAGGTAACGGAGAATCACGTTATTTTCAATGTCAGGAAACGTTATTTTCACGGACAGATGAGGGAGCACCACAACAAGTTTTGGGTGTTGCTGTAGATATTACCGATCGCAAGATGCTGCAAAAACTGCAAGCGTCATTAAAAGAGAAACAAGTACTGCTGCAAGAGATTCATCACCGGGTTAAAAACAACTTGCAAATTGTCTACAGTCTATTGCGGCTTCAGACTCGTCATAGTTCCGATCCGCACTTGATCAGCAGTTTATTAGAGAGTCAAAACCGGATTAAATCAATCGCCCTGGTTCATGAAAAGCTATATCGCTCAGATGATATAGCAAAGATTGATTTTTCCCAATACATCAATAGCCTTGCAGCGTATCTATTCAGTGCTTATAAGGTTGACTCCAATGCGATCGCCCTGGAGACTGAGATTGATTCGATTATTTTGGGCATTGGTCAAGCGGTGCCCTGCGGGTTGATTATCAATGAACTGGTATCAAATGCTTTGAAATATGCATTTCCGGGTAATCTCAGGGGAACAATTACGATAACGTTGCACACCCAAGAACAGTCTCAAATTGTTCTCTGTGTCAAAGACAATGGGGTTGGTCTTCCTGAATCCCTTGACTTAACTGAGCCAACGTCCCTGGGGTTACAACTAGTTCAAGATTTTGTCGATCAGTTGGATGGCAACATTCAGATTGACCGATCGCCTGGGACAACCTTTACAGTGACCTTTTCATCGGAAACCCGCTCTTGATTGTCTTACCTGATTCCCTGCTAAACACGTCCATGGTACGAATTTTGCTGGTTGAGGACGAACGGATCATTGCCAGAGACATTCGGCTGTCGCTCGAAAACTTAGGCTACACGGTGGCTGCGATCGCCAGTTCAGGTGAGGAAGCGATCGCCAAAGCAGCCGAACTTCAACCCGATCTCATCTTGATGGATATTCGCCTTGAGACTGAGATGGATGGCATCCAAGCTGCTGCTCACATCTGGAGAGATTTTCAGATCCCGTTCATCTATGCCACAGGCTACTCCGATCGCAGCACCCTGGAACGGGCAAAAGTCACTAACCCATTTGGCTACATTCTCAAACCCATTGAAGAACGAGAGCTATACGTAGCCGTGGAAACGGCTCTCCAACGCTTTCAACTCAGCATTGAGTTGCAACGGCGGGAGGAGTGGCTGACGGCTATTTTACGGGGCATGGGAGATGGCGTGATTGTGGTCAATGCCGATGCTCAGGTGACTTTTCTCAATTCAGTCGCAGAGCAGTTGTTGAGCACTTCTCAAGAAGCGGTTTACAACCACCCCATCAGTGATGTGTTTCAGATAGTGCATGAAGAGACGCTGGCACCTGTTGAGAACCCGGTCATGGCGGCTCTCAACCAGGGTGAGATCAAGGCTTTGCCAGACCACACTCTGTTAATTGCCGGAAACGGGCGAATGATCCCGATCGCCGATAGTGCAGCCCCCTTAAGAGATGAGCACTACACGATTACTGGAGCCGTTTTAGTGTTTCGGGATATCACCGAAAAGCGACAAGCTGAAGAGCGCAGTGCGGCTCTGGCTCTCAACCAGCAATTGCAAAACCAGATGGCTGAAATGCAACGGTTAAATCAGCTCAAAGATGACTTTTTGAGCACCGTTTCGCATGAGCTTCGCACGCCACTTGCCAACATTAAGATGGCAGTCCGAATGCTGGAAGTAATCCTGAACCAGCCAACTCAACATCCCTCTCATCAGAAAGAGCGGACAGACCGATATCTGCAAATTTTGCAGGATCAGTGCGATCGCGAACTGAATCTGGTGAATGACCTGTTGGATTTTCAGAAGCTCAGTGGAGATACCTACAACATTCAACTCACAACCGTTCCCCTGGCGGAATGGATTCATCAGCTAACTGAGGGCTTTCAAGCTCGACTGCACAATCGCCAACTAACTCTGCATACGCAACTGGCACCTGATCTACCCGCGATCGCCGTTGACATCGTTGCACTCGATCGCATGGTCACCGAACTCCTCAACAACGCCTGCAAATATAGCCCTCCCGGTGAACAAATTGTGATTACCATTGCCCCTGTTGAATCTCAGATTCAGCTGGATATTTGCAATACCGGAGTTGAGATTGCGCCAGACGAGTTTGATCGCATTTTTGAACCGTTCTATCGCATTCCTCAGAGCGATCGCTGGCGGCAGGGGGGAACGGGCCTGGGTTTGTCCCTGGTGAAAAAACTGGCAACGGTTTTGGGGGGAAGCATTCAGGTTGAGAGCACGCCAAATCAGACCTGCTTTACGTTGCGGCTACCGCTACAGCCCCAGGAGACTTCCCCCAGTTGAGGGCTTACTGATAGACCAGAGGTTGACAGGGAATGGCATTGGGCAGATTCAACATCTCGCCCAGTGAAAAGCCGACAAATGGATTTTTGGGGATCGGCACCTCACCCGTCGCTATCCAAAACAGCAATCGTTGCGAATCAAACACTTCCTGGCGCACCACACCATTGGTGGCGATGCTAGCGTTGTCATCGTAGATCGTGGATGGGCTTTCGTTTAACGTAAAGGGATTGATGCGATCGCGCAAAATCTGAATCATGATAGCTGGGTCAATCTTGCCATGGCGAGAATGGGGGCTACCCGGTTCTAACAACTGCTTAAACCGCTCATGCCGAATCACGCTCGACCGACTGGGGGGATCGCGGTCTTCACCCTGCATCTCAGGTGACACAAAGTGATTTGCCATATATAACACTCCATTTGCACCCATTTCTCGGATGCCCATCGACCGAGCAATTAACTCAAACACGCCTGCCTTTCGGGAAACCCCATCGGCAATCAAGATTAGATCGGCTGCCATACGGCGTTGTGACTGCATAAACGCTTTGGCTTCTTCATAGCTATTTGCCTTTCGCAAAATGTGGGCCATCATCTGCACGTGGCTACGTCCAGTTGTCGCGAGCTTTGTGATGTTTTTAGGATGAGCCGTATTCAGCCCAATCGTAATCCCAGCAGCATTCATGCCAGAGTTGGGCCATACCACACCTGGCACAGCGATAAATACGTGGGGAATGCCATCGTTGGGCTGGCGAACAAAGACCGTTGGATGCTTCAGCCAATATTCGTTTGGTTTACCGTTGTTATCTAAACTGCGCCCGTGATAAAGACGACCGTCTTTGGTAGCTTTTCCTGCTGCAATGAACTGTGAGCAGGCAACATCGCTCAATACCCCCTGGGGAAACCCTGCCCCGTCGTTAAAGATACGGGGGAGCGTGTTAGCAAAGTACTCCTGAAACACATCCCCAAAGGCAAACACCAGAGCCGCACTCATCGTCATACCGGTGCCTTTTGCCCCGGCGACTAAGCCTTCACACTCTTCGATGACATCGTTAAAGCAGCGTTTTTTGGCAAAGCTTGCCAGTCCCAAATGCCTTCCTAAAAAACTCACTGCATCCAGTGTTGTTCTAGGTAAGGAATCAATTTCATTACGTAGTAGTGTGCCGTGTTGAAATCCCATCTCATAAGGAGTTCCCTGGAGCCAAACGACTTTGACAATACCCCGATCTTCGCGGTGAGATGCTACAGGTTTCCATCCCTCTCGACGGAAGCGCACGGTTTCAGGCATAGTGAATTTCCCTAAAATTCAGTAGCCCGCATTGTATCCTTGAAGGCAATGAGTTGAGGGAAATTGCTACAAATTCGTTAACCTTTGGGAAGGGGAGTGGACGGGTAAAGGAGTGGAATTGGGTTTGCCCGGTTCTTGAAGTTGTGATGACAGGAGAGGCAAGTGAACGGTGAAAGTGCTGCCTTTGCCAAGACCTTCACTCTCAACCCAGACCGTCCCCCCGTGCATCTCGACTAGATGACGGACGATCGCCAACCCTAAACCTAACCCTCCATGGATTTTGGTAGTACTCATATCGGCTTGACGAAACCGCTCAAAGACATGGGGCAGGAAATCAGGGCTAATACCGATGCCTGTATCAACAATTTGAATCTGAGCCTGGGGTAAGGGGGTGTGATAGAGTGCCAGTTGCCTATCGTCACCAGTCGTGACCCCCGGATCTTGAACCACTGACGGTTGCCCCTCATTAGCCGTAGGTGATTGATGATTTACGATGGACACCCTGACCTCGATCTGTCCACCGCGATCAGTAAACTTAACGGCGTTGGAGAGCAGATTCCAGATGACTTGTTGCAGGCGATCGGGATCACCCATCACTTGATAGAGGGATGTGCCAAGATCATCGGGTGGTAGATTTGCCGAGGTCAGACCCGCATAGTCGTTGAAACCAGGATCGGGTGAATCGGCTGGCAGGTCTGGCGACGTTAGCTGTAATTGAATCTGTTTGGCGATCGCCGCAGGTCGCACAGCATCGATCGCCGCTTCGATCACCGATGTCAACTCCAGTGGACGAACATTGAGCCGCAGCTTGCCACTGGTGATGCGAGAGACATCCAGCAAATCTTCAATGATGGTCTTTAGCACCTTTGTGTTGCGAAGCACGGTTTCCAGTGCCCGTTTTTCCGTTGACTCATCCAGTTGGCGATGGTTGAGGAGTTGCATCCAACCCAGCATTGCGTTTAGCGGTGTCCGTAACTCATGCGACAGCGTTGCTAAAAACTCATCTTTACTGCGGTTGGCGGCTTCTGCTTTTTCCCGATCTTGCTGAGCCGTGCGATAGAGTCGTGCATTATCAACCGCTAAAGCGGCTCGACGAGCTAACTCCATTGCCAAAGTGAGATCAGTCTGGTTGTAGTGCTGCCCAGACTCAGCATAGATAAACGAGATAGCCCCCAGAATCTGCTCCTGGGTTGCAAGCGGCACAATCATGGCAGAACTAAATCCAACCTCGCGCAGGGCTTCCAGGTGTTCTGCATCCCGTGCCGACGCCTCCAGTAGTGCATCTGAAATGTAGGGATAAAGCTCCGGTCGCCCAGTCCGCAAGACCTGAGCCACACCACGCGGTTGTTTAGGGTCAAATGGATACTTTTGATTGAGCTTTTGTGCCCAGGCTACCTTTTCAGGATTCACATGGGCGATCGCCAGTGGTTGTACTGTTCCATCTTCCTCCAACATATGCACCGTACACCAATCCGCCAAACGGGGAACCGTCAACTGCGCCACACTGATCAGCGTGGTTTCATAGTCAAGGGAACTGCTGAGCAGATTACTGACCTCCGCCAGATAACGCTGTGTCTCCTCGGCATATTTGAGATCGCTGATATCAATACAACTGCCGATGTAGCCCAAAAACTCACCATCGGGAGTGAATCGGGGCACCCCCTTATCGAGCATCCAGCGATAATCTCCATCGTGTCGCTGCAACCGATAATCCATGGAAAAGGGTTGTCGTGCATCAAACGCCGCTCTGTAGGTTTTGAGGTAATACTGGCGATCGTCTGGGTGTATTCCTGTGATCCAACCGTTACCCATTTCCTGCTCTAATGTCCGTTCTGTGAAATCGAGCCAGGTCTTGTTGAAATAGTTGTGTTGTTGATCAACTCCCGACATCCACACCAACATCGGTGCGGTATCTGCCATCATCCGAAAGCGGGCTTCGCTCTCTCGCAGCGCATCCTCAGCCGATTTGCGATCGGTGATGTCGAGATTAAAGCCGATCACCCGAATGGGTTCACCGGTGCGATCGCGTTCAATTCGTGCCCGATCCCACACATAGCGGTATTGCCCATTGCGGTGACGAATCCGGTATTCCACAGCAAAGCCCGTATCACCCTTAGCAAATGCCTCCCGGTTGGTCTGACGTAAATCCGCCTGATCATCTGGGTGAACTAATTGATACCACCAGTCGGGTGACGGATCTGCCTCTTCGGGGTCATACCCGATCAGATCTACCAGTCCCTGCGTGCGTTCGATCAAATTAGTTTTAGAGTTCCACTCATACACCAGACCCTTTACGGTTGATGTCGCTAACTCAAACCGCTCTTTGATGCGTTTTAGATGTTCTTCACTGTCGCGTAACTGATCCAGGCTTTGCTCCGCTTGTCGCTTGGCGTCCCGCAATGAAGCACTGACAAAACCAATCAGCCACAATACCGCAACAAATATGACCAATCGAAAGGCACTGCTACCATTCGGCAGTGCATAGGTGTGTCGAGGCTCAAAGAAGAAGTATCGGCTGATCACACCTGCCAACAGAACGGAGACAAGCCCTGATTTATGCCCACCATAAAAGGCACTAAAGAGAGGAACCAGATAGAATAAAACCAAAACTGTTGGTTGTAGCAAAGACTCCAGGCTCAGCGTTAGTATCAGTGCTACCAAAACGCTTAAGAGCGCAATTCCATAACCATACAGCTTTCTCACATTGACTCTGTTCGGCACGTATACCCGAATATACTTTTAAGAATTTGACAATGTTAGCGTATGGTAACAATTTGAGCATTCCTCTTAAGACAGAGATTGTCAAGAACTTAGAGTCTTTTCTGCGGCTTGTTTTAAGACGTCTTCCATCCAGGAATTAATGCTCTTTTTCGTTTTTGCAGCAGCAAGATAAATGGCTCGATGCACTTCTGGTGTTGTCCGAAAGGGTAATTTACCTGAAAAGGGTTTGTCTGGCTTTTGTCCAATCTCAGCACAAAATTTGATGTAGGCATCGACGGACTTATGAAATTCCTTCTCCAGTTTTTCAACTGTGTCTCCTTCAAAGGTCACGACATCTTTGATGCCTAAGATCTGCCCATGTAGCGTCTTAGACTCTACGTCTATTTTGATGTCTGATGTATACCCTTGATAAGTCAACATTATGTTATCAACATCACTTTAAAGATTGGAAGTTGTTTAATGAACTCAAGGGCATTCTTTAACAGAGGAGACGGGAGCCAAGTATGGAATCAGCACGTTACTGTAATCTTCACTTGGAAGATATTTAGAGACTGATTAATCCTTCAATTGTTTACCTTTTTCAAAAAATAATCAAGTTATTCCTCTTTCAATTAGAGTTGTGTACTGCACTCCCAACAAAAATGCTAGAGGTCTGTTGTTAAATTCCACCACTGTGCTGTTTCCCTCCTGACGAATCGAGAGTTGTTTGTGAGACGTGTCCATTGGTAGAACAATGCGATCGCTACCCATCTGAAAATCCTCAACAACACTGATGCCATTGGAGTTGAGCATGAAGCGATCGCCACCACTACCGCCATTCAAAACGTTCTCACCTGTGCCACCATCCAATAGGTCATCCCCATTCCCACCAACTAGGCGATCGTCACTGGAGCCACCCAATAGGGTGTCATTACCGCTTTCACCCCTCAGAATGTTGTCTCCACTTAAACCTTGCAGAGTATTGTCACCATCCTGACCATTGATCACATCCGCTGAGTTATTGAAGCCTTTGACATCGTTATCCAGACTGTTTAGAGAAGTGACTGTATTGGTGCCAAGAACCTCATCACGAGTCCATTCTGCGTTGAAGATATCGAAACTATCCTGAAGGCTGTTTTGACCATCAAACAAGGCATTGTCAAGAGGAATTCTTCTTCCACCTACATCAATGAAGAAGCTATCCAGGTTCTCTAAAGTAAGATCTTTGAGTGTAACTTTTGTATTTGCTACTTCCTCAAAAGCCACTACTAAATCATTGCCTTCTTGAGTCAACACCATATTCTGAGCCGTTAAATCTGCTCCTTCAACTTTTAGTGTGTCAACTTCACTAATGACTAACTCTAGTAGCTTTGTGCCTTGTCCCACACCACCAAAATCTTCAATGACAAGTGACTCACCTGTTTCTACCGTAACGGTGTGGTTTCCAGTAGAATTGTTGACCACAACGATTTTCTTCCCTAGATCAGTTCTGTCGCCAAGGTCAGAATGCTCATCCCCAAGACTGCTTCCGCGACCTCCAGTTTTAGAATAGTCCTTCTCCACATCAGGAGCATTGTCTTTTGGTAGAGACAGCACTGTACTTTCAGGTGCTCCCCTCAATGGCAGAGAGGATAAACTTACATTCAGCAACCCGTTAAAATCTAGAACCTGATTTAGAAATTCAGATAGTAGATAGAAAAGAAGAAGAGTATTCGCACTCTGCCTTGTCCAATCCTCTTTGTCGTGTGGCAGGGATTGCAATCGTTCCTTACCAGAAGAGGGAATTGGAGGTTCTTCCCAATCCTCAAATGATTCAATCAGTTCGGGAGCCCATTGAATAATGAACTCAGTACTTGATTGGTGAGTGAAATCCGGTTCCGCTTGACGACTGGCTTCAGCTTCCATGAGAATATCTTTTGGAAGAAGTTTCTCGAAATCAGTTCGTTGTAACAGTTCATCTGGTGTCAAGACATTACAAGAAGCTGCAGCAATATCTTGAACCCAGAGGGTATATTGTGATGGAAAGTGAGTCAGAATTTGCAGAGTATTTTGAGGGGCTGCCGTTAATTCCCTTAACCAAATATATTCTGCGTGTTCAAGAGCGTTACGAACGTCTCTATCAATTACTATATAACCTTGTGGAAGCCATCCCCATTGACGTAAATCATCAATAAACTGCCTTGCTGCATTTTCACCTTCATACTGCTGAATAACAGCATAAACATAGTCTACGGTTGCTTTAACAACAGTAACTTCAATATTGTCATTAGCTTCAAGACTACGAAAAGCTTGTTGCGATTTTCTAAACAGTTTTTCAATACTCAAACCAATTCCTATCCCCACATAGGAGTAGAAGGGAATAAGTACATCACTTACGACAAGAATAGAGAGTTTGCTATCCACTCCTGACAAACCTTTTTACACGAAACTGCCTGCGATTCATCTAAGCCTCAGAGGATGTTTGAGAAGTATATCCCTCAATACTTATTGTCTTTTTATTAGTTGAAGAACTAATTTCTTCACTGGGAATGCGGCGATTGACAAAGCTGGCATCTGGATCAATCAATAGAGTATTGAGTCTTTCTACAACTTGGATAATCGCATCTGGCTCATCATTCAAGTATGGTTTAATTGACTCCAGAGCACTTGATAAATCCTCAATAGAATTGAGGAAACGCATAATTGCGACAGGATCTCTGTGCTTCAAAAAAGGTTCAACTGCTGCTACAAACTTGTCTAGAAAATCCAAATGATCAATCAATCTTTGAACCGCTAGAGGGATCTTCTTTCCTTCATGAGAATCAGGTGAATTGGGCTGACGTTTATTTGATCCACAAAAACTCAAATATGCGTCAATTGACTTACGAAATTCTCTCTCAACTTCTTTAGGTGTCTCACCTTCAAAGGTAATAAGATCTTTAATACCAAGCACCCTACCGTGAAAAAATCCGGCTTCCGTATCCAACTCAATCGCGGCAATGTAATTTTTATACGTCAGCATAGTTAATCACAGTTCTATTTCAATATCCATCAAGAATTCTTGTAAATCTCTAATAGTAGATTGGCTAGCATTCCTTTGTCTTTTACGACGATGAAGAACCCCACACTTGACTTCTGGATTATGCTGAATTAGAACAAATACTCTATCGTCATTTTCGCTGACTTTTCCAATGGTTTTTAATAAATCAAGAATGTCTGACCAAGCAATATCAGAACGTAGAGGACTTTGACAAATTTTGTCGAGAGTGCTTTTCTGCTTATTATTCAAAGTAATTCGCCTCTCTTTATCCGATTCAGATTGAGAATCAGTATCTTTCATACTCAAATCTTCTAGTGGCTGTGTCTCCCCAAGCTTATTCAGTAGAAACTTCCATACTTTACTTACTTGCTGTAACTCCCAAAGTCCGTTTGGGAATTTTAGTATTGTATCTATTAAATTGTGTGATGCTGAGTAAGGTAAATACATTTATTGCTCCCATAACTGAGACAAGTTCTATTGCAAAAAATCGATGCTTTACTTCTAGCTACGATATAGTCAAGCTGCTTGTCTAACCAACAAAGTGTAAGCAGAATGATTGCGGAAGTTTTTATAGATGAAGACACAAAGTTGATATAGGCTCCTATTTAGGTCGCTTCATTCTTTAATGAAGCGACCTAACTTGCCCTAGTCTACAACTTGATTAAGAGAGAAGCGTAGAAGTTACAGATCCTTAGGGTTCAAATGTTGCATCAACATCTTGAGCGATGAGCAAGCCTTTCTTATATAGAAGACTTGGAGTATCGGAACCCTCTGAGTCAGTATTTATCTCAACAGCAAGAGACACTGACCACGGAAACAGCATTGTGATTCGCACTGGAGCACCTTGCCATACCACAAACGCAAGTGCAGCGGACAAAGGAAATGTCAGAGCAAAACAGCTCAACCATATACCTTGCCTCGTAAGACTTTGATCATTCCTCATAAACCAATCCTCCTGGATTACTAATGCTTAGCTTGGCAGCTTAAGCAGCATCATAAACCATATTTTTTGGAGAAAGCAATACCTCTCCAGCTGTTTACATCGAAAAAACTGAAGAGGTGTAGTAAGAAATTTAGTTAGAAGAGGAATCAGAATCAAACCAATCTAGAAAATCAAGCTGCCAAGCAGATAATCCGTAAAAGTAGTTTGAGTCCTAGAATCAACTCTTACACTGATATCATAACGTGATATCAAAAAAAGTCAATACCGTAAAACGCTACCATATCTAGATAAACCATCTGCCAAGAAAGCCGTAAAAACACTACACTTCCGTCATTTTTCTCGAAGTGATCCCTAACTCAAATTCAGACCACTAGAAAGAATCAAGCTGCCAGCTAGACTATCCAGGGAGAAAAGGTAAATACTAGACCTTCACGGGTTGACTTACGCCGATACCGCGTAATGATATCACATATAAAATGATATCGCATAGTGATATCAAATCAGATTTGCCAAAAGATTATCTAGAGAAAACAGAGAACCTTGACTACAGAGCTTGACCAAACAACGCCACAGTAAAATATTATACTTCGGTATCATTTCTGCTAACCTAAATTGTACTCTGTTTGAAAAGTTCAATCGAATAACACAAGCGATCGCCCCTTGATAACGCTTCTCCACAGACGATGGGGCGGTTGCCAGAGCTATAAGCGGTGTGACAATAGACCAACAACGGATCACCCAATGGCACATCGAGATATTCACTGGTTTCGTAGTTAGCGCGGGTGCATTCCAAAATTGCGTCTACTCGTTCCACTGGAACACCATGTTGTTCTAATGTGGGAAATGTCATTTGACGTTGCAGATCGTCCGCGTATTTTTCCCCTAAATCCTTGAGGATATAGGTAATATCAACTGCAACCGGAATATCATTGATCAATAGCAATTTCTTCTGCAAATAAACAGTTGTTTGATGCGGGAGTAGCTGTAATTTCTGTCGCACTTCAACAGGTGCATCAACGGCTTCAAATACTAAATTTTGAATTGAACTATTGACCCCCTGACGCAACATATCTTCCTCAAAAAACACCATGGGGCTAGAGAGGGTATAGGTGACTTTGCGTTGTTCCTTGACAAATACGCCCTTACCCCGATGAGAAGAAACCAAACCCTGGTTGACGAGATTGGCGATCGCCCGTCTTACAGTAATCCGACTCACCTCAAACACTGACATCAATTGGTGCTCACTGGGAAGCTGTTCTCCCGGTTGTAATTCACCATTGGTAATTTTTTCTCGCAGTTGCTCTGAGATGATCAGATGAAGGGGGAGTTGCATTGAGTTGGTTCAGAGAAATATAACTGAATTGGCTATGAATTCTGATCTAGCTTAACCCAACTCTTTGACAGACTCTCGTTAACCTGAGTCACCTATGGAGCTTTCAATGAAGCCATGAAACTAACTAAACAACTCGCTTTTTTCATCGTTGGACTCTTGGTAACCTGTGTCATAGCTGTTTCTTGTACTGGCTCTCAAACCGTGACGTCTCAAACCGCGACATCTCAAACGACTCCAGGGGCAGAAGTTGCCCCTCCCCGGTTTGCCGAGAGTTGTTTGACCCCTGAGATTGCCCAGCGTCCGATATGGGAGTGCTATGAGGTTATCGTTACCGGGGATGAACATCAGGAGGTGATGATCCAACATGCGAGTGGTGAGGCTCATAAAGTACTAACCTTTCGCGATCGCGACCAAACTAAATTTCGCTTTACACCAACCCAAAAGGGCGTTTGGACATTTAGTACTGGAGGCGAGATTGACATCAATGGCGATCGCCCCGACTACGCGAAAGGGTTTGTTGCAGGTCAAGATACTAAGTGGATTCGTACGGCTACAGGTGAGGCGTTTGTACCGCAGTATGTCATGTATGAGAAACCTGATATTGATCAAGGACTGGATAAATTTATCGATGGTCATGGCTTCACCGGGTTTCACATTCGCAATTTGCGTGATTTTTTGAGTGACCCTAACTATTTTGAAGCCGTCGTCCTCAAAACCTATCGACGCGGCGGAGTGACTCACTTTTGGATCTGGGGTGATGCGGCTCGTGGTCAAACCCCAAAAGACTATGAAGTCGATGTAGATCGACTATACACGGAAATCGCTGCCCGTTTGTCGCCTCTACCGGGATGGACGTTGGGTTATGGTTTTGATTTGTTTGAATGGGCAAAAGCCGAGGAAATTGAAGAGTTGCGCGATCGCTTCCGTAAAGATAGCAGCTATGTGCATCTAATCGGCGCACGCGGACACAAAAATGAATATGAGGAGATTAGCTCTAATCTCGACTATGCTTCTTGGGAGTGGCATCGACCCACCTATGAGGACTATCGAGAACACCTGGAAAAGTCCAATAATCGCCCCACGTTTTCTGAAGATCGGTTTCGCATTCGGGTTTCTGATGACTTTGCTGACAAAGATTACAACCCAGAGTTGACCCGCCGAGGTTTATGGAATTCGGCGATCGCTGGAGGAGTCGCTAACATCTGGGGACACCGCCCTGAAGGCAAAGAATTTTCGGAACCCTATCCCAATCAAGACGCGATTAAGACCTATAGCACCTTTGTTAGCAAGCTGTTTACCGTGGGCATGCAAGTTGATGATGCTTTGAGCAACACTGGTCACTGTTTGCGGGATGGAGAAACCCAAGCCTTTTGCTATGTTGAAGATGCTGACCGTGTGACACTCAACCTCAGCCCAATGCAGGCTCCACTACGAGTATTTGCAGTCGATACGAAAGCAGCCTATAAGGAAGTTGATATTCCCGCAGCAGGTGAAACGATAGAGTGGCAAGCTCCTGACTCATCTGATTGGGCGATCGCTGTCATGAGCCAATAAGAGGCAGTTAGCTGCTTGGGCAGTTGTTGTATAGCCCGTAGCCACGTTAAAACTTGCAAGAGTAGAGCGATCGCCCCTTGTTAAAATTCTGATATCTCCCGCCCATGTAAAGAAGAGCAGAATTGAGGATCTGGAGAGGCACACTCCAATTGATAAAGTCGCTCATTATGAAATAAAGCAGAAAATTCTGTGCCATAACGCATAGTCCATGTGTAAGCACTTAGCTCTGGGATTGGTGTTCCACACATTTCACTTGGACATGCTGCCAGATCTCGTTTCGGATTTCTAACTCCATCCGACCCAAATATTTCCCTGACTTCTGCGTAGGTCAAGAGAGTGTCGCGATCGAGTTGTGCTTGTCTCGCCCTTTGATAAGCTTCTATAGCAACCCTAAACGATTTGTGAAAGTGCCCGCCCATCGGGCGGGCACTTTCACAAATCACCTTTTTCACAAATCAGATAGGACTGCTATATCAAAGCTGAATCTCTATCCTGACAGCCCAGAATAAACATCATTAACACAACTACTAATGATGCTTTGCGATAGTTTTTGTGAGGCGATCGCTTGTCTGAGGTTTGTGTGTACAAGGGTTGCAGCAGAACCATTGGCAGAACCATTGGATGAGTCAATAGAGTAATGCTTGTGTCCTACTACAGTACTCCTTCTCGGAAGGGGATGAAATTATTTTCTAAGAACGAAATAGGTTAGTTTGTCTAAGGATTGTGAATTAAATAAAATCGCCAAATTGTCGGTAGGGGCGTGGCATTTGGTAGACAATCTGGGCAACTCTGGCAGAGATTTCTGCCCAAATGCCGCGCCCGTACGAGATGTTATCTAATTTAATTGCCATTCTTAAGAGCCGTTATAGCGCGATCGCCTCCAGAAGCGAACTCCTTTGCATCGATAAACTTTGCTCTAGGGTTTCAAGCGAGTGCTTTGCCGTGTGCAATTCCAGCGTTTCGCTAGTTTGCAGGGTATGTCGCCAGACGAGCACCGATAGGGTTTCAATGCGGGCAGGTGCAGCACAGTTTGACGCGAGAGAGGGCAACGAGAAGGGAGGTTTGGCGATCGCAATCTGAGATAGTTGGACGATATCCAGATCGTGAGGCAACTGCACCGAGACGAGCCAGGGAAACTGTTTCACCCAGACACGCTGATCTTTTGTTACCGAATGCAACATGGATTCTAGATCGTTGGGTTCACCCAACCAACGAATCCGAAAGTTACTCTCACACAGGCGCAAAATGGAGCAGGGAGTATGGTCTAGCTCTGTCTCAAACGACTGAAACGGAGCAATGCGATCGCACCCGTCACCAAACAGGGTTTTCATGACCTGCAAGCCATCTATTCCGGCGATGTCCCATAGCAAATTGGTGTGAACTGAAGGGTTACTCATGATCGGACGCGGCTCTTAGTGGGGTCATAGGCAGCGAGGGTGCCAACAGTGGCTCTGACACGACGAACCATGCCATCGACAAAGCCAACTTCTAAAACGGTTCCGGGTTCGGCATATTCCGGTGTGATTTGTGCCAGGGCGATGCTGCGATTGAGGATGGGTGAGAAGGCCGCACTGGTAATCGTGCCGACGCGCCACCGTTCGCCACTGGGATGAACGCACTGCCCCCCGGCAGCAACTTCATTGCCTTCCAGCACCAGACCAACGGTGACTCTGGGGGGATGCTCGCGAATCTTTTCTAATGCCGCTTTGCCGATGAAATCAGGCTTTTTCATCGCCACAGCCCAACCAATTCCGGCTTGATAGGGCGAGGTCAGGTCATCAAATTCGCGTCCCGCAGCAAGCAGTCCAGCTTCAATGCGGGCGCGATCGAGAGCCAACATACCCATCGGTTGCAGTCCGACGGGTGCGCCTGCGGTCATGAGTGCATCCCAGAGCGCAATGCCGTGGTCAGGGTGGACGAACAATTCGTAGCCCAACTCCCCGGTGTAGCCTGTGCGGGAGATCAGAACCGGAATGTTGGCAACGGTTCCCGTAGCAAAGTGGAAATAGGGCAGATCGTCGATGGTCAACGGGGCAAACTGCGGATCAAAGTGGGTGAGCGATCGCAAAATTTGCCGCGATAACGGACCCTGAATCGCGAGATTGTGAAGCAGATGGCTACAGGGCTGAATCTCAACTTCAAAGCTCTGTTGGGTTGCAACTCGCGTCAGCCACTCCGCATCACTGTCGCAGTTCCCAACATAGCGATAGTGCAACTCTCCCAAGCAAAAGACAATGCCATCATCGACAATGCCTCCATGCGGATTGAGCAGACATCCATAAGCCGATTGCCCTACTTTGAGCTTACTGACATCCCGTGAAAAAGCAAGTTGCAGCAGGCTGAAGGCATCTTTTCCAGTCACATCAAACTTACGAAGAGCAGACAAATCGAGCAATACAGCCCGTTCTCGCAATGCCCAGTATTCATCCTGAATGCCGTGATTGGTAAAGCTGTTCGGCACCCAAAAGCCGTTGTATTCCACCAGGTTGTTAGTTAACTGCTGAATCTGGGGGGTAAAGGCACTGGGTTGAGTTAGCCGCAGGGGAGCCGTTGCGGAGGCACGTCGTCCGATCGCCCTGGGAATGTCAGCTTCAGCTTCATACACCCGGATCAAAATGGGAGTCGGATTCCAACCATTCACCGGATCGATATCATCAGCACACGAAGAATTGGCGCAGAGCAAATCCCGCTGAGCACGCAACAGCACATAATCTCCGGGACGTGACCATGCTTCGCCACCCGCAATCACCCCTGTCTCTTCAACGGCAGTGTTGTAGAAGAAATTGATCGCACTCCAACCAGGACGAGGCGCAATGCCGTAAGGCTGCAACACCTGATTGAAGTTGTCGCTGCAACTGGGATGACCGGGATAGCCCAGATCTTCGTAATAACGAGCCGTACACGCCAGCAAAAAGCTGTCATGGCGATTGCAGGTGTCCTGAATCACCTCTAGCATTGGCTGCATTTTTTGGGAAAAGTATTTGCCGTGCAATCCCGCTATAGGCATCGACAAGCCGTTAAGCGTGCGAGTGACAGTTGGGTCAATTTCCTCCTGGTACTGCTCCCCCGCAAAGGCAACCAGATCCGAACACTGACACCCCTCCACATCCAGGATTTGGATGTACTGCCCTGCTTTTACCGAGTAGGCGATCGCCGTTCCACCCTCAATCCAATACTCGGCAACGACCTGTCCAAGCGGTGAAGGGAGTATGTCAGGTTGTTTGGTTTCGAGAAGCATGAGGGGGAAGTGGGGAGTAAGGGAGTAGGGAGTGGATGGGTGAGTGGAGAGTGGGGAGTGGATGGGTGGGTGAGGGGTGGATGGGAAAGTGAGACGAATGACTACTGACCATCAATCATCAACCATCAACTATTGACCGTTGACTACTGACTATTGACTACTGACCATCAACCATCAACTATTGACCGTTGACTACTGACTATTGACTACTGACCATCAACCATTGACTACTGACCATTGACCGCTAATCAAAAACAATCAGGATTCCAAAACTACAACCTCATCACCTCGTCGAATCGTGCCGCCCTGCACCACACTGGCATAGATACCAACATTGCCCTGATTGTGTTGCATCACGGTTTTCAGAATGTTCAGATCATTAGGCAACTCACTTTGAGCCATCGTCGTCATCACACAACGACCGCAAGGCTTTGTCACACTGAGACGCACGTCATCCCCGATCGCCAACGTCTTACCGACCCAATCGTTCTCCACAAATCCCGTTGCGCCGTTCGTTGGCTGCACTACTAAGTTAGGGCGAAAGCGACGTGGCTCAAATCGAGAATCGGTTGCAAATGTCTGGAGTTGATTCAGAGTTGCTGTAGTGAGCAGATGCAGTGTAGCCGCATCAAAAAAGGTGTTGGGTCGAATGGAAATATCGGTGATTTGGTCTTGATCGGGTAATCCGTCGATGTCGGGAGTGTACATCTCGATGCTCGGCTCTGCGGGGGCAACGGTTTCTAACTTAACGGGTTGCCCAAATGCCTGCGAGAGAACTTCATTCACCTCAGCCGCATCGCTGAGAACAACGGTGCCATCGGGCAACGTAATTTTGACCTTTGAGGATTCCTCTAAAGCAGCGCGACAGTCAAACATCTTGCCCCACTTGCGCGGCGACTTGGCACTGATGGTTTTGCCATGGCTATCGAGCAACGCATAGGTGCGATCGCCCCATAGTCCCTCTTCTGTGACGAGAGAAGCATTTAGCTCCTCCCCCAACATTGACTTAACTGGATAACGCCACAGCGACACGACAGTGCCCACAGTTGCTTTGGTCATGCTCCCTCCTGATACCTGTGCGATCGGTGATGGCTAATGATACTGGAGTTTGGGCAGTGTGAGGAGACATGATTAATCACGTTTCCTCACTAATCTCCATATTAATCGCTGAAAATTCAGGGGTTAGAAACGCGATTAATTGTGTTCTTACACACTCCTTACACGGTACTGGTCACTAGTGGTTTAGAGGCAGATTCCTGTGCGGCGGCTTGTGCCAATAATTGCTCTGCAAGTTGACGTTTGCCTGCGGCATCCAGTTTTTTCACTTCGTTGTTGAGAACCCGCTCGTTGACGCTTTGGTTCCAATAATCAAGGGATTCAAAGCCCAACAGAGCTAACTTGCCAACAAACTGACGCAACACTTCATTGGTGGGACCCATCACCCAACCCGCTTTGCCATCGCGCAAATAGCGTTCAATTTCCATGTCTTTTTTGAAGCCGGAGCCACCGCAGGCGTGCAACATCTTGTCGCACACATGGGCTACATTCTTCGCAGCGGCAAATTTAATTTGCCAATACCAGGGCAGGTAGTTCGATCGCGGTAGTGCAGTTAGATCGGCGTGAATTGACCAGTCACAGTGGCTAGTTAAATTATCCATCAACTGCCCCATCGACAATGTGAACATGCGGCAGGCATTGGTGTCGATGATAGCTTCCCCAAAGTAGTCCTGAATGGTGGGATAGTCAGCAACACGCATCCCTACATCAACGTGCTTCTTGCGGGTTACATGACGCTTTGCAATGTCGATCGCCCCCATGGCAATACCGTTCCAGCAAGCTGAAGAACAGAGCAAAAAGAAGGGGTCAACAATTTCGTCGTTGGAGGCAGTGCCATCCCCTTTGGGACCCACCATGCGATCGAGGGGAACAGTCACCCCATCGACAAGCAACGTACCGGACTGGTTGCCCCGCAAGCCCAACGCATCCCATTTGTGGGGTTCAGCCGTTACCTCATCGCGATAGATCAGGAAGCATGAGAGATCGGAGTAATTACCATCAAACTCTGGACTGGTCGTCTGCACGATGTACCAGTCGGCGAATCCGGCAGAGGTCGTCCACGACGCTTTTTTAAAGACTTGCCAGGAATCACCCAACTGCTCTGCTCTGGAGGAAACGGGATACCAGAAGTGCGATCCGGTTTCCGGGTCAGAGTAGGAGAGCGTGCCGATGAGAACCTCTTTGTCGAGTCGCTTTAAGAGGTCTTGCAATTCGGGGCTATTGTGCGATCGAAATAAAGCTGCTGCGGTTGCGCCTAAGTGCATCGTGTAGCACATAGCTGTGCTGGGGCAACCATATCGGGCGATCGTTTCCACCACCATGGCAGCACAGACATGGTTTTCGCCTAATCCGCCCCACTCTTTTGGCACAAACAAACCGAGTAAGCCTAACGATGCCAATGTCTCAAAGTTTTTGCGGGGATATATGAGAGTGCGATCGCTTTCAATCGCGTTCGGGCGCAGAACCGTTGCACAAATCTCAATTAACTTCGCCTGCAATGTTTGTTGCTCGGCAGTCAGTGTCCACTGCGGATCAAAATCGTAACCTAAACCCCAATACTCTTCTTGATTCCAAATCTTTGTTGTCATAGAAAGCTGGCTAACTGTGCTGTATGCTTACCGAAATGCTGCCGTCACCAATATATTTTTTGTAGAGTGAAATAGCTTTGCGTTTTCTTCCTAAACTGACTTGTCATAATAACTTGCCAGTTTCCATGAAGAAGATAAACCGCTCGAATATTCAAAATGGTTAATTAGAATACATTTGTCATAACAACTCGAATTTATATTTGCTTCATCTTTAGTTAGTGTTTGAGTTTTGAGATTGCAAACTCCCTATCATTCTCATTGAATTCTTTCTAAACATCAGTTCTAGAAAAGATTTGGGGAATGTTAGGCATCTCCAGAAGAAGCACTCAGTCAGGTAGTTCATCTTGAAGGTCAACGCAAAAGTTGCTCTAGCGTTTGTGATGAACTTCTGTGAACATCCATTTTCTTCTTACTAAGAAATTTTGTCTGAGCTGTTGTCAACCTCTTCTTGATCGTTTAACTAATTGTAAACTGCTGATCGCAATACCCTTCCATAAGCCATGTCTCCCGAAGCACAAGAATTTCTAGGAACATTTGTTTCCGAAAGTTTCTACTACTGGGCTTCTGTCTTCATGCTATTGATCCACGCTGGATTTTTAGCTTACGAAGGCGGAGCCTCCCGAACTAAAAACGTTCTCGCTACGATGGTCAAGAACTTGCTGACCTTAGCCAGCGTTGGTCTGGCGTTTTTCTTTTTTGGTTGGTGGGTTTACAATGCGTTCCCGTTCTTCCCCATCACTGGAGGAATTATGGGACCGTGGACGAATCCAGAAGCGAGCGAAACGGTTGCAGCCGCAATGCCCCTTGTTGAAGCGTCCTATCCCTGGTCACCTGCTTTAGGTCCCAATACGGCGGATCACTTAACAGGTGTTTTCTTCTTCGCCTTTGCCTTGTTCGCCATGACAACTGCTTCTATTCTGTCAGGCGCATTAATTGAGCGAGTCAAGGTAGGTGCTTACCTGATTATGTCAATTGTCCTGGGAGGATTTACCTGGGTTGTTGCCGCTGCTTGGGGATGGAATCCGTTTGGATGGTTCTTCACCGAGTTGGGCTACCACGATTTTGGTTGCTCTGCGGTTGTGCATGGAGTATCTGGTTTCTTTACGTTGGGTGTTTTGCTCAATCTTGGACCCAGAATTGGTAAGTACGATGCGAATGGTAAACCCAGACCCATTCTGCCTCACAACCTGCCTCTAACCATGGTTGGATTAATGCTGATCTTTGTCGGCTTCTATGCGTTTCTGGCAGCCTGTTTGATCTTCTTACCTGGCTACGATGGAGAGTTTACTATTTACGCTACACCCATGACGCTGGCTTCCGTCGGGGTTAACACTACCCTGGCACTAGCGGCTGGTTTGATTGGTGCTTATATCTCATCCAAGAGTGACCCCTTCTTCACCATTTCGGGTGGATTGGCAGGCATTATTTCGGTTGGTGCAGGCATGGACTTGTACCACCCCTCGGTTGTGATCGTCCTGGCGTTTATCGGTGCCTTCTTGATGCCTAAGGTCATCATCGCGATCGAGAAGTTTGGCATTGACGATGCAGTGGGAGCAGTCGGGGTTCACGGTTTCTGCGGTTTGTTTGGCTCTATTGTTACAGGGATTGCGGCGGCTGGTTTCCCGCAGGGCGATGGTATTCCTAACATTAACTTTTTAGGTCAGTTGACTGGTGCATTAATTTGTGTAGTCCTCCTGGGCTTTATTCCTGGGTATGGCGTTAGTTGGCTGTTGAAAAAGTTTAATCTGCTGCGAGTTTCCGCAGATGAGGAAATTGCCGGATTAGATATCGCAGATATGGGTGCTGAGGGTTACCCTGAATACGCAACGATGTCCTTTGTGACAGGTAGTTCTAAGGGCAAATCCGCACAGCCTGCATCTATGAATTCACCTGAGCTTGCAACGGAGTAGAAACCATTATGACCAGTCCATTTTCAAGCTTTGAAGAATTTTCCAGTGCTGAAGGTCCAATCTATACCTTCGCCAACAATCCTACAGTGATTGCAATTCTGTTAATCATCTGTGCGTTGATGACGATTTATTTTGTCTATGCTTCCTACACAATGAAGCTAGACTCCAAATCTCCTGACGCCAAGGCGATCGGGCTATTGCTGGTAGCAGGGTTTGCTTCTGTGATGGGGACTTTATTCAATCCCAACACAGAGCGTCGCGAAGCGGTCAATCCCCGTCATTCTCACGAAATGCGGGCTGAACGCTCCAACTGGCAGCCACTGGCTCTGTTGGGCATGGTTGGTTTAGGTGGTGCGGCTAAGGGTCGCAGCAGTAAGCGACGCTCATCTCGCAAGGTTCGTCGCATTCAATAATCGCTATCTCTGTCCTGCTGAATCCCCGAAATCTTCAATGATTCCGGGGATTTTTTGCATCAATACACACTCGATACAACTGGACTGTTAGACAGTGCATCATTGCAATAATTCGACAAAAAGGGCGATCGATAACCATTCTGAGTCCACAAAACGGGGAAGAAGCTCTCATCCATCGTCACATCGTTGACTCGCTTGTAGCGTCCGTAGATGTAGCCTGCTTTATTGGTGGGGTGGAATTGGGCATTCGAGGGAATGGTATGTAACCCGATGCTGTGAAACACGCCTTCCGTGCGAGTGGTTTTGCACAATCCATGCCAGGTGCGTCCATGATGGAAGGCACATCCCCCCGCAGGTACTTCAACTACCACTAATTCTGGTTCATCGACTCCAGCTTTTTCTGCCGCTTGCAACATCGCCCAGCGGTAGTCTTTGGTTGGGGCATGAAACTCTCCCTCAACATCGACCAAATCCCATTTGTGAGAACCTCTCGCATAGACCAACGTGCCATCGGCAGCGGTGGCATTGTTCAAGGCAATCCAGCAGGTCATCATTTGTGGTGGAGTCAAATAGTCGATATATGCCCCGTCTTGATGCATGGCGATCGCACTGGCGAGAGGCGGTTTCATCCACATACTGTCTTGCCCAATCCGTGCCCCTTCCCAACCTGCCAGAGTGGCGGTAAGCCGACCGATTTCGGAGGATAGAACAAGACTGGCGATCGTCAGGTCACACTTCCAGGCGTTGCAGATTTCGCGTGTTACGTCCGGCAAACTCAAACCCGGTCGCCAATACCACTCATCGGGATAGATCCCGGTTTCAAACTCTCCGTAAAATAAGCGACCCATGCGATCGATCAATCGCTCTGGCAAGCCATCGGGCAGGAGGTTCTCTAGAATCAGAAATCCATCCTCTTGAAATTGTTGAATTTGGGCGTCGGTTAATTCAATTGGTTTGTATTGCATGGATTGATATGACGTAAATTGTATGACTGATTACATTTCAGAGTTGAACTTACTGTAATGATTAACTTGTTATAATAAGTTGATTTTTAGGAAAAAATGTATTTCCAGTTACGCTCTACACAACTTTTTAAGAGGCTGATCTGGAAGACAAGTTGTTCTTGTAATTAACTTATTGCAGTATTTTTACAATTCATCATGCGTATGGTTTCAACGGTTGAAGCAGGGTATTTGCACATTGTGGCGAGTGATTTTGATGCTCGTCCGATGAGTTATGTGGAGCAGGGGCAGCGATCGGGCTATGAACCGGAGTTAGCTCGTCTCGTCTGCCAAAAGCTGGGGCTAGAGCCGATCTGGCATAACACCCGCATGGAGGAGTTTTACACATCGATGCAAACCGGTCGCTATGATGTGGTGTGGTTTAATCAAGCCATTACTCCAGAGCGGCAACAGTGGGTCGATTTCACCCGTCCCTATGGATTGTTTGATGAATCAGTGTTAGTCAAAGCCGAGAGTCCGGTGCAGTCGGTTGCAGATCTCGTAGGGTTGCGCGTCGGTGGCTTAGCCGACAGCACCAACCTGGCACTGGCAGCAACGTTTCCCGGTGTGACGGTGGTGCCTTACCCCGGCAGCGACAAAGTGTTACCGGAAATGTTAGAAGCCTTGCGAAAGGGAGAAATTGACGCGCTGATCGATGATGAGTTGGTGCTCGTTGTTGCAGCAGAGGAAGATTCTAGCCTGCGAATGGCGTTTGATGTGCCGACTCGCGTTCCTTTTGGTATTGGCGTTCAAAAGGGCAACACGGAGTTACACAGCGCGATCGAATCTGCCCTGAACACATTAATTGCCGATGGCACTGTTGCAAAACTTTGGGAATCCTGGATCCCCTGGAAACCGTTCCCGTTTGCAGAGGAAATCAAACAACCCGTATTAACGGATACAAACTTGTCATAACAATTTGGGGTAGTCCTAAACAAGTCTTTTAGGACTATCTATTTCAAGCTTGATTAAATAGCAAAACTCGTTATTTATTTGGAGGGCGATCGGTGACAGGAGTTCTAACCAAAACTGAAACACTGACCGACTTAGAAGCGTATGTCGCCGCAGAAGGACGCTCAGAGTTAGTCAAACAAGTCCGTGCCAAGATTGATCAATTAGGCATTCAATATATTTACTACCAGTTCATTTCCGTGACAGGTCGGGTTGTGGGTAAAGGGGTTCCTGCCGATCACTGGGAAGCGATCGCCGAAAAAGGCATCCAACTCGTCTACGGTTCGATGGCAAACCTGTTTCTCGATCGCCACCGTAATTACATTGGCTATGGACCCGAAGCGGCTGAACTGGTCGCCATCCCCGATCCTGAAACCTTTTGTCAGTTACCCTGGGATAAGCGGGTTGCCCGTGTTTATTGCACCTGCTTTCGCAACCGCGAAGAAGAAATCGATCCGGGTGCTTACCTGACGGCTGATTGTCGCGGTAACCTGAAGCGGATTCACGCCGAATTTCAGACCGCTCACGGGCTACATCTGCGACATGGGTGTGAACCGGAAATGATGTGGTTGAAAAAAGGACCGGATGGCAAACCCGCAGGTGGTGTGACCAAACCCAACTGTTATCACATCGACCAGTTTGAAGAGTTGCGTCCCGTCTTTTTGCGAGTGATTGAATACAGTCGAGCGATGGGTCTGGACATGATCCAGGGTGATCATGAAGATGCCCCCGGACAGTTGGAACTCAATTTCACTTTTGACGATGCGTTGCGGACGTGCGATCGCCTCACCACCTATCGCCAAATCTGCGCCCAGGTTGCTCGTGAGTTCAACCTGATCGCCTGCTTCATGTCCAAACCCTTCATGGGCGTGTCGGCGTCGGGGTGTCACCACAACCTCTCCCTGTGGAGCGAGGGAGAAGCGAGTGTTAAAACCTTTGGGCTGGAATCCCTGCCTGGATTAGAGGACAACTTCACTTACCTCAAAGGCGGAACCAATACCTTCCTGCCAGAAGCGAATGCGAGCGATCGCCGCATTCCTGGGCAAACCGGGCTGTATTGCATTGGGGGCGTGATTGAGCACCTGGGAGCATTAACGGCGATCGGTTGCTCCACCGTCAACTCCTACCGTCGCCTGTGGGACACCGGATTGTGGGCACCTGTGTATGCTGATTGGGGCTACCAAAACCGTACCTGTGGCTTGCGCGTCTCGGCTCCCGGACGGTTTGAATATCGCGCGGTTGATTCAATGGTCAACCCCTACCTGATGGCATCGGCTCTGCTCAAAGCCTTTGATGATGGCATTACCAACCAGCGTGACCCCGGTGCCCCGGAACAGCGCAACCTCTATGAGGCAATGGAAGCCGGAAAGCAAGTGAAGAAGCTACCCATGTCATTGGGAGAAGCCCTCGATCGCCTCGCGGATGATGAGGTGATTAAATCCGCCCTTCCCGGTGAAATGTATATGCTATTTGATTGGTACAAGCGGGATGAGTGGGCGAAGTTCCTGGCGACCACCAGCGATTGGGATATGGAGACTTATCTGGACTGCTTGCCGTAAAACCCGAACAACTTATAGGGGCGTTTGGTCAAACGTCCTTTGCCTCAGATCTCCGGAATCTTGAAGATTCCGGGGATTTTTTTATAGCCGTAGCCACCTCCGTTAAGACAAAACAACCAACAGACCAGACGCAATTAATCTCTCGGCAGGACTCAAATTCAATGTCCTAAAGATTTTGGCGATCGTCATTCTAGAGCGATCGTGTGAACCTGTAGTCCGGCTCGAAGATTAGAGAAAATTTACACTCTTGTTAAGTAACGTCGAAAGACAGCCCAAAATCCGTAGATTCTGATAAAGCTTGTCAATAATGGGAAGGCAGCATAGTTGATGAAATATAGTAGGAAGTCAACATGGGACTCAAGGATAAGCTCAAAGACAAGACGATTCAGGCAAACTTGGTGGCAGACTGTGCCAAATTGATGGATGAGCAGGTCGCTGCCAAAGGTGGAATCTCTGGAATGGCTTTAAAGGCAGCTTATAGTGTTGTGAAAGGAATTGAGCCAAGCTACATTCCGAAAGCAATCCAACGGTTATTACCAGATGCACTGGCTGCCCTCGAACCCATGTGGGATGAAGGGATGCAGTCAGGCGATCCCGCTGCCTATCTGACCCAAAACCGCTCTCGCACAGCGGATACGCTACTGAGCATCACCGATGTCAAAATCGAAAATTCAAAAAATGGGGCTGTGCGTGCCTCCTATAACCAGTTCCGCAAATCAGTGAAAAATGATGTGGAAGAGGCAGTTCCAGGGTTGGCTAAAATTTTAAGGACTCATATTCAG
Organism: Oscillatoria sp. FACHB-1407; assembly: GCF_014697545.1. Classification (GTDB taxonomy): domain Bacteria; phylum Cyanobacteriota; class Cyanobacteriia; order Elainellales; family Elainellaceae; genus FACHB-1407. The sequence continues at coordinate 70,272 of NZ_JACJSA010000025.1, forward strand.
GTTTAATTGATAGTGGCGGGGGGAAACATCTCGACTTCACTTCAGGATAAGGATCTTGGCGGTTGAGACCGCAACTACAAGAGCAAGACCAACCTGCGTCGGTTCGTCAAACCTTGATTTTCCGGAGTCCGCGACAGTGGACTTCGTCCTGTAGCCGCGAATTCATTCGCCAAGTGTTTAACCTGAATTGACGTTGATCAGGGTAGAGATGGCTATAATATGGCTTTGGTCGAAAAGCTTAGGGCAACGGCAAGGATCAAACGCTGATTCTAGGGGAGCTTCCTGACCCCATCGGATGTGACTAAGGCTGTTACAGACCAAATCTTGTAGGCTGAATTGCAGCGTATTCTTCTACCGCTATGACGTTGCCTGATGGTCCAAAGGCTCCCTATTGGTTGAGGGGCATTCGGTTGATTGTCCAACCGCTGCAATATCTGGAAGGATATCAACGTCGCTATGGCGACCTGTTTATGGTGCGCGGGGCGTCAACTTCGGTGGTTTATTTGAACCATCCCTCGGCAATTCAAACGGTTTTTTCAGCGGCACCAGAGCACTTTAGCAGCGGCACGGGGGGACAGGTACTCAAGTTTCTTTTGGGTGACTCGTCTGTCATTATCGTGGATGGCGATCGCCACCAGCGTCAGCGGCGGTTGTTGTTACCTCCGTTTCATGGCGATCGCTTAAAGACTTACAGTCAACTCATCTGTGATGTGGCTCAACAGGTGACGACCCACTGGCAGATCGGCAAACCCTTTCGAGTCCGTCCAGTGATGCAGGAGATTACCCTGCGAATTATTTTGAAAGCGGTGTTTGGCTTGAGTGAGGGCGATCGCTTTGACCAGTTGCGCCAGCAGTTGAGTGCGTTGCTCGATTCGCTGGGCTCTCCTTTGAGTGCCTCTCTAATTTTCTTCCCAATTCTGCGTCAAGATTGGGGTGCATGGAGTCCGTGGGGGCGATTTGTCCGGTTGAAGGAGCAGGTCGATCACCTGATTTATGCCGAAATTCGCGATCGCCAACAACGCCCTGACCCCACCCGTAATGACATTTTGACGCTCCTGATGAGTGCGCGTGATGACACGGGGCAACCCCTCACAGAGCAAGAATTGCGCGACGAGTTGATCACGCTGTTGCTGGCAGGACATGAAACCACTGCCTCTGCGTTGTCGTGGGCATTCTACTGGGTTCACAAATTACCCACTGTGCAGGACAAATTGCGATCGGAGTTGGATCGTTTAGGCAACTGTGCTGAGCCAGAAGAAATTGCGCGATCGCCCTATCTGACGGCAGTCTGTCAGGAAACCTTGCGAATCTATCCGGTGACGCTGACTACTGGAGTTCGAGTGCTGCAATCGCCTTTAGAGGTGATGGGATATCACTTGGAAGCAGGAATGGTTTTGTTTCCCTGCACCTACTTAGTTCACCAGCGAGAGGATTTGTATCCCAATCCCCAAGAATTTAAGCCAGAACGGTTCTTGCAGCGGCAGTTTGCCCCCTACGAATACCTGCCCTTTGGTGGCGGAAATCGCTATTGCATTGGTGCAGCTTTTGCCATGTTAGAGATGAAGTTGGTGCTGGCTACGATCTTGCGTGACTGGCAGCTTGCCTTACCCTCATCCCAACCAGTTAAGCCCGTGCGTCGGGGGTTGACGCTTGCTCCACAGGGGCATCTGAAGTTGGTTGCAACGGCTCGCTGAACCGTGTAGGACATTAAGGCGATCGCTCAAATGCCTGAACAACCGATTTTCCTGCAACATCAACGGCTCGACTGGCGACAAATAGGCGATCGCCCTCAACGACTGGAGTATTAAGATGGCTGTGCATAAAGGTGGGAGTGCGCCACAACACACGACCATCAGTGGCATCATAGGCGTTAAGCCAGGTGTGATTGTCAGCGGAGCCATAGAACCCAAGAGTCACGTTTTCAATTCGTAGATCGCTCGCGTAAATCGTGTTATCAGCGAGAATCAACCCTCCGGGTGCCTGATTACTCTCCAACGGTAGAACAATGCGGCGCAATTCATCTCCTGATTGTTTATCTAACACATTTAGATGAAGGCTTTGGTCGCTGTCCTCCCGTTTCCAGAGAAACGCCTCGCGATCGCTGGCAAGCATGGTGAAGCCAATCGTTGAATAGCTCCAGCGTTCCTGACCTGTCTTTAAGTCCAAAGCCTTTACCCAACTGCGCCCTTCGGTGAGATTGCCATCGGTATGGGCAGGGTACACAGTATCTCCGATAACCGTCAGATTGTCCAACTCGTCCAGGGTTTTCCATCGCCACAGGAGGTTCCCAGTGGTTGCATCCAGGGCTGTAATTTCGTAACCCCGCTGCTCCGTCTGCGGATTAACCAAAATCGGCACAATCAAAATCCCATCCTGGAATTTAGGTGTAATGACATCATACGGTTCATAAAAATTGACGGATATCAGGCTATCGGGAGGCGTGAGAAAAGACCAGCGACGTTGGTTATCGGGAGTCAAGGCAACGATTTCATCCTGATTAGTATCTGAATCCAGCGATCGCCCAACAATAAAGGTATCCTGATAAGCCGCGAGCGCACTACCCAAAATCATCGCGTCAGGGTCAGCAAATTGAACTGACGTTTTGGTTGCACCCGTCGTGGCATCCAGTGTGATCAAGCGATAGTTTTGGTTGGTGGCGTATAGGGTATTATTCTCAACCTTTAACACTCGTTGCACTGGCTCGGAACTGACCCACCGTTGAGCACCCGATGCGGCATCGAGGGCATAAAGCTGTCCCTGCTGATTCAGCATGTCATAGCTTGGGACGAGAACCAGATCATTAACAACAACTAAATTTTGGTTCGCTTCCTGCTCAACCGACCAGAGCGGTTGGCGGATCACGACGTTAGTATCGGAGGCGATCGCCCTGTACCCATGTTGAAGCGCAATGGGTAGTAGCAAACACAACACCAGTCCAACCAGCAGATTTCGGAAAAATTTCATGACACGAGCCTGTGACATTTTGGATTTTAAATTGACGATTGTGAAGGACGTTTGGCAAAGCTCAGCCGAGCCGCAGATCTCGTCTTGATAGCCGCGAATTGATTTACCGGGGTTTAACCCAAATTGACATTTTGTTACGCTTCAAGTGATTTATCAGTGATTTATCAATCCCTGTAGAAAAGAGGCTTTTCAATCATACAAATTGGCTCGTGCCAAATCCGGCATTGCAACATATAGCAATCCCAAACGCGGACACTTGTAGGGGCAGGTTTTGCAGTTTGCTAACGGCAAACCCAAGAACTGATCTGCAAACCCCGTCTCTACCAACATCTGCCTTGATCACAATTTAATTCGGTATTACAACTGATTTAAAACTGCATCGTGTAAAGATGCCGTTAATGGCTACTGGCTTGCTACTCATAATGCAAATTCAGGTGTTACTGGCAGGTATGATTCTTGACCACGCACCCCTGTTGCAGGGATGTTTCGCGAAACGCCCCTACAACATTCATACATTAAATCAGCAACGCCCAAAATCACAACGCAAATGGTCTATGGCGGATGCACACGGCATCCCTGACTGACCGCTTTCACCAATTCTTTAGCAGTGTAGGGTTTGGGTAGAAAGCTTTGGATACCTGAGTTTGCAACGGCAGCGATCTGAGAACTGGACACCAGACCGCTAATGGCGACAATGTTGATGTGAGGATTAATTTTTTGCAAGGCTCGAATCGTCAACGCACCATCCATCGACGGCATCATGATATCAACCAACACAAGGCTGATGTTGGCTTGATATTCCGTATACAGCACGATCGCCTCAATGCCGCTGTTCGCCGTTAAAACCCGATAGTTATATGCCTCTAACAAAGCTTTATTGCTGGCACAAATTGCTGCTTCATCATCCACAACCAGGACTAATTCATGATTGCCAATGAGCACCTCTGAGTCCTTGTTTTCCCAGGGTTCTGAGGCAACAACTGCCGGGAAAAACAGGTTGAAGTGGGTGCCCTTACCCTGTTCACTAGACACACTGACAAAGCCACCGTGACTTTTAACGATACCAATCACGGTGGAAAGCCCCAACCCTGTGCCTTTGCCAAACTCTTTTGTCGTAAAGAAAGGCTCAAAAATGCGATCGATCACTTCCGGGGCAATGCCGCTGCCCGTGTCAGACACCGTGATTTGAATGAAGTGACCTACTTTCGCATCCAGGTTCATGCGGGCGTAGTTTTCATCAATAAACAGATTTTGAGCGGCGATCGCCAGGGTTCCGCCATTCGGCATTGCATCACGGGCATTAATACAAAGATTCATCAAGACCTGATGTAGTTGGGTTGCATTACCCGTAATCGTCCACAGATCTTGAGCAACTTTTAACTTGGTTTCAATCGATTTAGGAAACGTTTCTCCAATAATGTGCTGAATCTCAACGATCAGATGTCTCAGTTGGAGAATGCTACGCTCTCCCTCGACTCCTCGCGCAAACGACAACACCTGTTTGACTAACATCGCGCCCCGTTTGGCATTTCCCTCTAACATTTGCAACAGTTGTTGATTGCGTTCGTCCGTCTTGGGAAACTTCATCTGTAACAGTTGGGCTGTTGACAAAATGGGTGTCAAAATATTGTTTAAATCGTGTGCCAATCCACTCGCTAAGGTGCCCAAACTTTCCATTCGCTGAGCACGCAAAAATTGTGATTCCAATGTTTTTCTTTCAGTTACGTCGGTACTCACGACCAGAATTGATTTCGGCTTGTAATCCTCATCGCGCATCAGTGTCCAACGACTCTCAACAATTATTTCTTTACCTCGACGGCTAATGTGCTGTAACTCGCCAGACCATTCTCCCTGTTGAAATAAAATCTTTTGAGCTTCTCTAAATTGAGCAGTAGGTTGTTTATACAGAAGGGCATCCGTACGCTTTCCCAAAACTTCTTCAGCACTCCATCCGTAAAGCTGTTCGGCTCCCTTATTCCAAAAAACAATCTCGTGGTGCAAATCTTCAACCAAAATTGCATCCGTTGCAATGTCAAGTAGGGCAGCCTGTTCGCGAATTTTGTGTTCAGTGCGCTTCCGCTCGATCGCATAGCGAATCGATCGCACCAACAAATCACCTGTCAACTGTCCTTTGACTAAATAATCCTGAGCACCCTCCTGCACGGCTGAAAGGGCGATCGTTTCATCATTTAGCCCTGTGATCACCACAATTGGAATATTGCGAGCACAGTTGTGGAGTTTAGTGAATGTTTCAAACCCCTGTGTATCTGGCAGTGTGAGATCGAGCAGAATTACATCAAAGATATTATCTTGTAATCGCTGTATTCCCTGGCTAAGGCGATCGACCTGCTCCAACTCAAACTTGACTGAGTTAACTTCTAGCAGAAGCTCCCACAACAATCGAGCATCGCCGGGGTTATCTTCGATTAATAAAACGTGGATTGAACACCTTTCCATTCTTTACTCCGATGGCAGCTTAACAATGGCTAGCCAAAAATCCTCAATCGAGCGAATAACTTTAATAAATTGTTCTAAATCAATCGGCTTAGAGATATAACAGTTTGCATGTAGATCATAGGCTTTGAGGATATCCTCCTCGGCGCGGGATGTGGTTAATACGATGACTGGGATACGTCTCCAATGCTCATTTAATTTAATTTCTGCAAGGACTTCTCGTCCGTCTTTTTTAGGCAGATTCAGATCTAATAAGACCAAATCTGGACGTGGAGCTTCTATAAAGCGACCCGTTTGACACAAAAATTCAATTGCTTGTGCTCCATCTTCAACTACGCTGAGATGGTTGGAAATTCTCCCATCCTTGAGCACTTCCTGCATCAGTCGAACATCTCCCGGATTGTCTTCGACCAGTAAGATTTCAATTGGTTTGCCGTGGTGGTTAGTACTCAAGGCTAGTTACTCCGTCTATCTCGCTCTGGGATGGTGAAGCAAAAATTTGAGCCATTTCCAGGTACAGATTCAACCCAAATTTGACCCTCATGACGCTCTACAATTTTCTTGCAGATAGATAGCCCAATCCCATTACCAGCGTATTCGCTGCGATTATGCAATCGTTGAAAAATTACAAAAATTCGTTCAGCATACTGCGGGTCAATGCCAATGCCATTGTCTTTCACCGAAAATAACCATTGCTCAGCTTGCCGTTGAGCGGTGATGTGAACCGATGGGCAGGCACAGTTGTGAAACTTGATGGCATTGCCGATCAAATTTTGAAAAAGCTGTGTTAGTTGAGTGGGATCTGCCATTACTTCAGGCAAATCATTCCAGGTGATGACGGCTTGTTTTTCTTTGATTGCGATTTGCAGATTGGCGATCGCCTCCTTCATTAGGGTGGTGCAATCAACCCGCTCAAATGGTTTGCCACGAGTGCCCACCCGTGAATAAGCCAACAAGTCGTCAATCAGTGTCTTCATGCGATTGGCACCATCTACCGCATAGGCGATAAAGTCATTGGCATCAGCATCGAGGTGATTTTTATACCGTCGCTCTAGCAATTGAAGATAACTGCTAATCATCCGCAACGGCTCTTGCAAATCATGAGAAGCAATATAGGCGAACTGCTGCAACTCAGCGTTAGAACGGGCTAACTCCTGATGCTGACGAACCTCCTGCTCAAGCAACTGCGCTTGAGTCAGAGCGATACCGATTTGATCCGCTAACTGTTGCAAAAGATTCGACTCAAAGTCAGTCCATTGTCGAGGTGCTGTGCATTGATGGGCAATTAATAGCCCCCAAAGCTGTTCTTTGATGAGAATTGGCACTACCAGTTTAGCTCGGACTTGAAATTGTTGAACGAATTGAACCAGGCAAGGGGAGATCGTCTCATTGGCTTGCTGAACGTCGGCAATGACTCGCACTCGTCCTTGTTGATAAAGCTGCCGATAATCCTCCGGGAACACCTCCTCAGAAAACTGGTAACCCAACACGGGTGGCAATCCGGGTAGAACGGCTTCGGCAACTCCTCGTCCAGTGCCATCACTCCAGAGTTGATAGATCAAGACGCGATCCGCTTGTAGAATGTTTTGCACTTCGGTTACAGCCGTTTGCAAAATATCATCTAGTTGCAGCGATTGACGGATTTTGAGGGTGACCTCAGCAAACAGTTGCGATCGCCGATGTTGTAGTTGCAGCTTTTGTTCCGCTTGAGTTCGCTCAAGCTCTGCCAGTGCCCGAGTTGCAAAGATCCGTAGCATCGCCTCTGCCAAACTGGGTTGACGCAACGGTTTACAACTGAGAACAACTAGCAACCCCAACACTTGCCCCGACGGGTTAATCAGAGCCATTCCAAGGTAGCCTTGAATGTTGAGGCGCAACAACCAGGGAGCGCAGGGGAAGTGTTCCTGCACGTTTCTGGCGTAACAACACAACCCATCTTCTAAGATCACTTCGCATGGGGTGCCTTTTAGCTCATACTCAAAATTGTCTAAGATCTTGTTCTTGCCGTACACTGCCAGGGTTTTAGCCGTCGGCACCGGGGCATTGGGCACCAATTGGCTGACAAAGGCGTAATCAACCTCTAGAATTTGCGCCAGATATTGAACCAGCGATCGCAAAAATTCACCCCCTGTCGCCGCTGAAACCCCTTCAGCCGTGTTGCGGAGGATATTTTCTAGTTTTTTGCGCTCTGTAATGTCCTGAAAGTAAACGGATAAGCCACTTTCAGACGGATAGACATGGATAGCGAACCACCGTCCGAGTGGTGGATAAAACTCCTCAAATTCAAGGCTGATCCGCTCAGCCATAGCTCGGTGATATTCCCTGTAGAGGCTAGAATTCACCGCTTCTGGAAACGCTTCCCAAATATTTTGGTTTAATAATTCTGCCCTACTCCGCTGCAACAGTGGCTCTGCCTGCGAGTTGAGGTAGGTAAAGCACCAGTTGTAATCCAGTGCATAGAAACCATCTGTAATACTCTCCAGAATGCTAATGCTCAAATGTCGGGCTGACTCCGCATCTGCCCTCGCCTGTTGCTCTTGAGCCAGCAGTTGAATGCGTTCCTCCTCCATGCGCTGCCGCTCCTGGACTTCCTGTTCCAGGCGGTCATTCTGGGATTGCAGTTGACGGGTCAGGTGTTGCAATTGCAAATGGGTTTGAATTCGGGCTAATACTTCCTCATGCTGGAGGGGTTTTGTGATGTAGTCTACAGCCCCCAGGCTAAACCCCTTGACCTTATCCACTGTCTCTGTCAGAGCCGTCATAAAGATAACGGGAATTGGGTTTGTCGTGGCATTTGCTTTTAAGCGACGACAGGTTTCAAACCCATCCATTCCCGGCATGAGAATGTCTAACAAAATCAAATCTGGTAGAGCGTAATGGGCTTTTTGCAAGGCACTGTCGCCATCCTCTGCCACGAGGATTTTGAAGCCAGCTTGAGTCAAACAGTCAAACAAAATTTCTAAGTTGGTGGGGATGTCATCCACGATGAGGATCGTTCCCCGCTGAGGTGTTGTACTCATGCTGACCTCTGACACTGTCGAATAAACTCTAAAATTTGACGTTCCTTAAACCCTTTTGCAAGTTGACGCAGGTGAGCCGCAAAGGGAATCCACTGAGGATCGAGGGCTTCAAGTTGGTGGGATCGATCAAGGATACCCTTGAGGTCACCCATCATAGCCAGATCCAGCAAAATAGCAATTTCTTCGGCAGGAGGAACAACTAACGTAGCTGACAAATCGGATGTAGCGGAGGATAAATTGAATGGTGGGGCGATCGCTTCTGTAGCCGGGGTGAGTTCGTAAATCCATTCCAGGTGTAAGTGATGGCTGAGTTGTTTCAAAAGCTCTGCTTCCTGAACTGGTTTCGATAGGAAATCGTTACACCCCACCTCTCGACTCTGTTGTTGATCCATCTCAAATACACTGGCGGAAGTGGCAATGATGACCGTGTGCTGTAGCTCAGGCAACAGGCGTATCTGACGAGTCATCTCAAACCCATCCATCACAGGCATGACCAGATCTACCAGAATCGCATCGGGCTGCAATTGGCAGGCTTGATGGAGCGCATCTCGACCATTCACGGCTTCCACCACTTTGAACCCCAACGGTTGCAGCAGATGGGTTAAAACAAAGCGATTTTCTTCTTTATCATCCACAACCAGAATCGTGCGGCGATCGCCCCGATACCCACTAACACTAGGGCGATTAAGAACCTCATCGGCTTGATGTGTTGCAACCGTTAAGTCCAGATCCAGCCAAAAGGTGCTGCCTCTACCAGGGGTACTCCTGACATGAATTTCGCTGTTCATCAACTGCACCAGTTGACGGCTAATTGCCAATCCTAACCCGGTTCCTTCGGTTTGTTTATGCGGTTCACTGACCTGCCGAAACGGTAAAAAGATGTCCTGCAAGTGTCCTGGTGTAATACCAATCCCCGTGTCCTCAATTTGAAAACGAATTTTTGGGACGGATACCCCCGACGAGTCCAGTGGCTCAATGGCTTCAGCAGGAGGAATGATATTGACTGTGAAGGTCACTCCCCCCGTCTCTGTAAACTTTACGGCATTTCCCAGCAGGTTGAGTAACACTTGTCGGAGCCGCTTTTCATCTGCCCGAATGAGGTTTGGCAGGGGTGCAAGCGGTTTATAGGTGAAACGAATGCCTTTCTGCTCCGCCCGAATGCGGCACATCTGCACAATCCCTTCCAGGAACTCTGAAAAGTAGACATTGTGAGGCGAGAGTTCCATCTTTCGTGCCTCAATTTTGGACAGATCCAGGATGTCGCTAATCAAGGTCAGCAGGTGCTCCCCGCAGTGCTGGATTACGTCTAACCCATTTTTTTGAGTGGGTGTGAGCGTTTTATCTTTTTTGAGAATTTGGGTGTAGCCCAAAATCCCATTCAGTGGCGTTCGCAACTCGTGACTCATATTGGCTAAAAATTCGCTCTTGGCACGATTAGCCGCATCTGCCACTTCTTCTGCTCGTTGGCGATCGCGAATTTCCTGTTGCAGATGCAAATTTTTGTCCTGCAACTCTAAAGTACGTTCTTTAACTTTGACCTCTAACGTGCGATTGGCATCTTCCAGATCAGCGTAAAGGCGGGCATTTTCAAGGGCGATCGCTGCTTGAGATGAGAGCAATTGCAGAAGATTTAACCGCTCTGCTGTGAATGCCCCTGCCATCACATTGTTTTCCAGGTAGAGTGCTCCGGTTAGCTTGCCCTGATGCAGAATGGGCGTACAGAGAATGGATTTGGGGCGATGATGTCTGACAAACGGATCGAGGGTAAAGGCTCCCTCATCAGCGGCATTATTGAGAACAATTGACTCCTGAGCGCGGACGACATAATTCACAATCGACGTAGGATAAAGAGATGTCACCGCATCTTCAATGACTGTTCCAGAGGAGTCAATATTGACTCCGACTACACTAATAGTTCCCACAGCGGCAACATCCAGTTCACCTGCCTTATCCAGTAACAAAAATCCTTTTTCTGCACCTGCATTTTCGAGCACAATTTGCATGAATTTTGTCAGCAATTTGTCAAGTACAATCTCACCTGAGAGAACATGGGATGCTTTAATAACAGTTGCCAGATCAAACGTTTCAGAGGAATTTTCACGAACTGCAATGAGTGGTTTTGAAGTCGTTTGAGGAGCCATATCGTGTGGTTGTGACTGCCCCAGGATATACTGCCCCAGGAGGTGAGGATACTGCTCTTCTAACGCCTGTACCTTAGCTGCTGCCCCCCAACGCATATAGCCATAGTAGGCTTCACTCAAATATTCTTTTGCAATTTTGTCTCGCCGTAACGCGAAATAAAACGTAGCTGCCCGTTCGTTCGCCAGAGCTTCTTCTTGCAGATAGCCACTATCTCTTGCTCCGGCGATCGCCTGATCATACAATTCCATCGCCTCAACAATACATCCCAATGCCCATGCCTTCTCCGCTTCAACCAATTTATATTTATGCAAAAAGTTCATCGGTGCATGTTCTGCCCAGTGCTGCATCTTTGCCTGATTACAACTGACCCGCTCTAGTAAGGCACTCTGCTGATCGGGGGGGTGCGCGGGATAAATTGCTAATTGTGCTAAAGAATCGTAGAAGTGGAAGATGGGCACCACGAGAAACGCTTTGACTCCATCCAGATATTGCTCTGCCTGATTTGCATTGGCGATCGCCTGTTGGTTGTGTCCAAAAACGTAGCAGAGAATTAATTTATTTAGATAGAAGTAGTGTAGACCAGTGCGATCGTTGGCTTGCTCCAGCAAAGGCAGGGATTGACTTTCATCAAAAGCAGTTCCCACCAATTCACACCCTGTCTCAGAGACTGTCAGCAGATTGAGAACAGCTTGATGGAAGATTTGATTCCACATCAAGGTGTTTTCCTGTTTCAGTTGAGCCAGCGTATCACTGATCGCTTTCATCTCTGGCTCCAGTCGGGCTAACTCTTGCCCAATCAGATAGGAATGCAGACATCGTTGCACTGCTGCATATCCACCATATTCAAACTGACCGTTTTCTAGCCCACTGTGATAGCCATTGAGCAACCAGGGCAAGGTTTCTCGCGCATGTACTTTTCCGTGCATCGTACATGCCCCTGCTACAAAAAAGACACTTGCCTTGAGTGCCAGCGTATTAAACCGTTCCACTAAATTAAGAGCCAGTTTGCCAAATTGATATGCCAATTCAACATCCTGAGTCATGCCGTTGAGAATGACTCCATAACAAACGTAGCCATAGGCAGAATAGGGCGAATTACCGTATTGAATGGACAAATTCACCTGTTCGCAGACCACCAACGGAAATAGTGTTGGAGCCGCCTGATAAGTGGGAGAACCCATACTCGTCAACATCCGAACCGCTGCCAGCTTATCAAGCTGAGTCATCAACGGCAGGTTAATTAAATCCTCAATGTTTTGATCTGCCAGAATGGTGGCGGTATAGGTGACGGTTGCTTGAATGTCGCGATCGCTTGGTACATCGGGAAGCGACATTCCCAACAAACGTAGGGCTTGCAATCCGAGGTTCACCGCTTCAAGCTGCTTCCGTTGTGCCATGCACGCCTGAATGTTGACCTCATACACTTTCATTTTATCGATGGCGGTATGGGCATGGCTCAACAACACTCCTGCCCATTGTTCCATGTGCTCAAAATCGCCATTGAGATACGCCGTTTCTAAAAGGGTTCCATAGAGCGACAGCGTTAGTTCATAACGCTCCTCCCAGCTATCGGGTGGCAGCAACCGTAAGCCAAGTTTGAGATAGCGCAATGCAGGTTCATAAGCTGCCGCCGCTTTTGCTTTTTGTCCGGCAATTAAATTTAACTCGGCTAACTCATACTGTTGAGGTTTGGAATCGAGCAAATCAATTCCATAGTTGAGATGGTTGACCAGATCAAAAATAGTTTCTCTGCGTTCTTCAGGAGTTGCTTGTTGCAACAACAATTGCCCAATATTGAAATGAGTTTTCTGCTTTTGATAGTCAGGAATGAGAGAATAAGCCGCTTGTTGCACGCGGTCGTGCAGAAACTTATAAATGGCTGGGGAGTTTAAACTAAGAGAATCTGATGTTAGTGGATTAGTTTGAGTCAGAGGTAAAACCAGACCTGCCTGTAGAGCTTCCCACAAGTCTTGCGCCGTATCCGATGAGGAATGTTGATGAGCGATCGCCAACCCATCCAATGTGAACTTATCTCCAATACAAGCAGCTAATTTGAGAACAGTTTGAGTAGCGGCTGAGAGCTTTTGAATCTGACCAACCATCAACTCAACCACATTATCGGTGATGCCAATTTGTTGCAGCGTATTCATATTCCATTGCCAGGAACCCTGATTGAAATCAAAGGTCACCAGGCAATCGTCGTACAACGATTTCAGAAGTTGTGTCAAGAAAAATGGATTGCCCTGAGTCTTTTGAAATAGCAGTTCTGCAAAAGGTTGAACTGTGGAGCGATCGCCATGCAACGTATCTGCAACAAGTTGATTGACATGCGTCTCATTCAACGGACAAAGAAGAATGGTTTGAATAGCGACGTTGTTCTGTTGGATCTGCTCTAAGGTGTGAATGAGTGGATGGGCCGGACTCACCTCATGGTCACGATAAGCCCCAATGAGCAACAGATTTTGACTATCCGCATCTGTAACAATCCGTTGAATCAAACTTAATGACGCCAGATCTGCCCACTGCAAATCATCAAAAAACACAACGAGGGGATTTTGCGGTTGGCTAAACACCCGAATAAATTGTTGAAACACCCGATTAAAGCGATTTTGTGCCTCTGATGAATCCAATTGAGGCACAGGGGGTTGAGCACCGATGATTCGCTCCAGTTCTGGGATCACATCAATCATGACCTGCCCATTTGAGCCGAGAGCTTGCAACAAATGCGATCGCCACCTGGCAACTTGCTCGTCATCCTCCGTCAACAGCTGACGCATTAAGGTTTGAAACGCCTGAATAAACGACGTGTAGGGAATATTGCGTTTGAACTGGTCAAACTTCCCGGCAATAAAGTAGCCACTCTGGCGCACAATGAGCCGTTGCACTTCGTACACCAGAGACGATTTGCCAATTCCCGAATAGCCGCTCACGACTACCATCTCAGTTTTGCCTTGCTTGGCGCGATCAAAAGAGCCTAGCAACTGAGCGACTTCTGACTCTCGTCCGTAGAGCGTATGGGGGATTGAGAACTGACTGCGCGAATCTAGCTCCGCGATCGCAAAGTTAGATACCTGACCCGATGTTTGCAGCATCGCTTGACAGGTTTCCAGATCAGCTTTAAGACCCAGCGCACTGTGATAGCGATCGCCAGCCGTCTTTGCCAGCAGTTTCATCACCACATTGGAGACAACGGGTGGAATGGCTGAATTCAAAGACGCGGGTGGAATGGGCGTTTTGGCAATGTGACAGTGAATCAACTCCAGAGCATCGCGAGTAGCAAAGGGCAATTGTCCAGTCAGTAGCTCGTAGCAGGTCACGCCAAGGGCATATAAGTCGGTGCGGTGGTCGATTGGTTGGCTCATTCTGCCCGTCTGTTCGGGAGCCATGTAGGCAAGAGTCCCCTGAAGCAACTGAGGCGGAGCAGACCCCTCCCAGAGTTGGGAATTTGAAAGATGATCGTCTGACGCAGGAGTAGCAAACTCAAAGTTAATCAGCTTCAGATGCCCTGTCGTGGGGTTAATTAACAGGTTCTGGGGTTTAATGTCTTTGTGGAGAATGTGGTGTTGATGCAGTTGGGCGATCGCCTCAGTCAATTGAATCGCAATCTTGAGAAACTGATTTAGAGTCAGGGGTAAGGCACCGACACTTTCAAGCAGCGATCGCTCTCCACCATCGGCAAAAATTAACGCTAAGCCATTGCGATAATGCTCTAATGCCAGTGGCTTCAAAACGCCCGCTAATTGCAGCGATCGTAGAATTTGAAATTCGTGTCTTAATTGGGCAAGTGCTTCAAGGCTGGAATGCTCAGTTTTTAGAGTTTTAATCATGACAGAGTCTTGCTCTGATGCTCTAAAGGCGCGATAAAGAACAGTGTTTGTTCCTTCACAAATCGCCTCTACCACGTTGTAACCAGCAATGTGCATGTTACCCGATAACTATCTGCCGTAAAAGTCCATGATGACTTAATTGAGCAGGTAACGGGACGCTTAAAAAGAAGTTACTAAACTTCTTAAGAATTAAGCAACATTAGTATACAAGTACAAACTGCAATTGTCTTTAGAAAACTATTTTTAGTGTCCTGTTAGACATGAAAATTAAATAAGTTCGATATTTGGTAAAGGTGGGTTTTGCAGTCAAAGTCAGGCAGGGTGAAGATTGATCGGCTAAACCCGCCCGTACAGTTTGTGAATTTATTTAATCCACAATCCTTAATTAAGAGCGGGCATCAACCGGACTGCCTTTAGTCCAGGCGTTTAAGTCGCGATCGCACCGAGTCGCATTAAACAAATGCAACCCAAAGTCTTTGGATAAATCCTGGTAGACTTTAATGCCCCGAATGCTGTTGCCTTTGTCGTCTAGCAGAGGTGAGAAGGTGCCAATGCCTAGTTGACCGGGAACCACAGCGGTAATACCGCCACCGACTCCACTCTTAGCAGGAATGCCAACCCGACACGCCCATTCTCCCGAATAGTTATACATGCCACAGGTCAACATCACACTGATCACATCCTGCACATACTGCGCATCGATCGCACGTTCTTGTGTGATTGGATTAACGCCCCCATTGGCGAGTGTGGCTCCCATCATGGCGAGATCACGGGCAGTCACCAAAATAGAACACTGTTGAAAATAGAGATCTAGCGTTTCTTCAAGATTGTCGCTGACGATGCCAACGTTTAACATCAAAAACGCCATTGCCCGATTGCGATGTCCAGTCGCCTTTTCAGATAGAAAAACAGGCATACTAATGTCGTGGCTATGTCCGGTGTAGCGTTTGAACATATCCAGAATGCGCTTCAACCGCTCCGTGGGATGCTGCCCCTTAATGAGATTGGTGATGGCGATCGCCCCTCCATTCACCATGGGGTTGTAAGGACGGTTGTTCTTTTCGTCCAATAATATGGCGTTAAATGCCTCGCCAGTTGCCTCTAAACCCACTTTGCTGGTGATATAGTCTCGCCCGTGATCCTCTAGAGCCAACCCATAGACAAACGCTTTTGAGATTGCCTGACTCGTAAATAAAGTCGTGCTGTCACCGACCTCAAAGATCTGTCCGTCGGTGGTCACCACAGCAATGCCAAACAACGCCGGATCTGCAAGAGCTAACTCTGGAATGTAGTTGGCGACAACTCCATCGGTTAGAGGGTGATATTTACTATGTAACTCGTGGAGATACTGCCGTAGCGGGGATGTAACAGCAGTGATAGAGCTAGTCAGTGAGTGGAGATTATCAAAATGGCTCATTTTTGGAGAATATAGCGATCGCTTGTCTTAATTCAAAACGACAGTTGCTAACCAGTTCCACTCAGACTAAGGGGATTTCGCAAAAGTGTACTGTCTCCATTTAGACCAATATTCAAAAAATATTACGGGTACTGAACTTAAATCATTCTGAATATATAGCAATTCCGTGTGGGTTATGAGTATCGATCAAGACGCCCTTTGTTCTTCGTCACTAGTCACTAGTCACTAACCACTGACCATTCACTCTTAACCATTGACCATTCACTATTGACCACTGACCATTCACTATTCACTCTTAACCATTGACCATTCACTATTGACCACTGACCATTCACTATTGACCACTGACCATTCACTATTGACCACTGACCATTCACTATTGACCACTGACCATTCACTATTGACCATTGACCACTAAGGATCTTGGATTTAATAAATCCGCAAACTGTACGGGTGGGTTTAGCAGACCAATCTTTACCCTGTAATGGGTTTGACGGCAAAACCCGCCCCTACCCAATATCGAACTTATTTAATTCCCATTCCTAACCACCTGTCCCTACCCATTACGTTTACGTTTGTAACAAGGTTTGAAACTCTGGATGCTGACGAATATTGTCAAAGCTGGCATCCGTTTGTGCCATCACCCGATAAAGATTGGGACTCAGCACCAGCGCACGATGCAGATTTTTGAGTGCCAGATCCGACTCTCCCTGCATGGCAAAAGAGCAGGCTTTGCCATACCAGGCGTTGGCGTTGTCAGGCTGATATTTCAACGACTTCTCAAAACTCATGATGGCTTCTGGATGGCGGTTGAGCTTTGACAACACCATCCCCCGATAGCTCCAGGCATAGTGGCAGCTTGGTTTGATCGCCAGAGCTGTATCCAGACTGGTGAGGGCATCGTTGTATCGACGACTAGAAGATAATGCCACAGCCCGGCTATACCAGACGCGGTAGTTGTCGGGTTTGAGCTCAACCGATCGGTCAAAGCTGGCGATCGCCTCTGCATAGCGATACAGGCAACTATAGGCGTGCCCCTGGTTATACCAGGCTTTTGAGTCGGTAGGGTCTAATTTCAAGGATCGGCTAAAACTGTCGATCGCCTCTTCGTAGCGTCCCAGCTTGGCTTGAGCAATTCCTTTGCCATGCCATGCCAGTGCATATTTAGCATTGATTCTAATCGCCCGGTCAAAACTGGCGATCGCCTCTTCGTGAAAGCCCAATTCATAGAGTGCAAAGCCTCGTTGAGTCCAGGCTTCGTAGTGGTCGGGCTGCACCTTGAGAAACTTGTCAAAGCGAGCGATCGCCCCCTCAAAGCGTCCCACATCGTATAAGGCATTTCCCTGACTAAACCAGGTTTGACTATCATAGTTTTGACTCATGGCGTTGGTGAGTCCAAGGTAGATCCTGAAAGTGACGATAGATTACAATCCTGACTTCCGCGCCCTAACAATGAGTGTCAACGGTCATCGAGCCACATTCCGATTGGACTGCGAACGAAATCAGGAGTAATAGTTGATGTCCTCAGGGATGGATTGCAACCATCGCCTGATTCAGTAGTGCCACCCTTTCAACCCAATGAAGCCAATCCCGATTAGAGGGGTTGCGCATCCCTCATCCACAGTCACTAAAGCTCCATTCAAATATTCTGCCCA
Source organism: Oscillatoria sp. FACHB-1407 (assembly GCF_014697545.1). Lineage (GTDB taxonomy): Bacteria > Cyanobacteriota > Cyanobacteriia > Elainellales > Elainellaceae > FACHB-1407. The sequence goes on from NZ_JACJSA010000025.1 coordinate 87,751, forward strand.
ATCTTGTAGTTTGAGAAGATATCACAGTGGAAAATAGATCAGAGATGTCCCTTGCTTTAATTATTACCCAATGGTTAATGATCAATCCACGTATCGTATTGAGCGCGACTCGATGGGAGAGCGTCAAATCCCCTCGACGGTCTACTATGGCATTCAAACCCTCCGCGCGATCGAAAACTTCCCCATTAGCGGGCTAAGACCGTTACCGCTTTATGTCGATGCGGGGATTTTGATTAAAAAGGCAACGGCGATCGCCAATGGTGAGTTGGGCTGCATTCCTCAGGAGATCAGCCAGGCGATCGTGCAGGCTGCCGATGAGGTTTTGCAGGGCAACCTGCGCGACCAGTTTGTGGTGGATGTCTACCAGGCAGGAGCAGGCACCTCACATCATATGAACCTGAATGAAGTGCTGGCGAACCGTGCTCTGGAGATTTTGGGCGATGAAAAGGGCAACTATCAGCGCGTCAGCCCCAACGATCATGTGAACTATGGGCAATCGACCAATGATGTGATTCCCACCGCGATCCGCATTGGGGGATTGCTGGCGTTGGAGCATCACCTGTATCCCGCCTTGTCAGAGGCGATCGCCGCATTGGACACCAAAGCCGAGGAGTATCAGGATGTTGTCCGTTCCGGTAGAACTCACCTGCAAGATGCGGTGCCCGTGCGGATGGGCGAAACCTTTCGGGCTTGGGCGCAGATCTTGAGTGACCACCTGACTCGTATTGAAACCGCCGCTCAAGACCTGACCGTCTTAGGATTAGGGGGCAGTGCGGCAGGCACCGGATTGAACACCCACCCCGACTATCGCTATCGCGTCGCCGAGTTGCTGGCTGACTTCATCGACCAACCGATCAAACCTGCACCACATTTGATGGCAGCAATGCAGAGCATGGCTCCCTTTGTCAACGTCTCCGGGGCAATCCGCAACCTGGCGCAAGACCTCGTCAAGCTGTCCCACGACCTGCGATTGATGGATTCGGGACCCATGACCGGATTTAAGGAAATCCAACTGCCCCCCGTGCAGCCCGGTTCCTCGATCATGCCCGGAAAGTACAATCCGGTGATCGCTGAGATGACCTCGATGGTCTGCTTTCAGGTGATGGGTTACGACAGTGCGATCGCCCTGGCTGCCCAGGCAGGACAACTGGAACTCAACGTCATGATGCCGCTGATCGCCTACAACCTGATTCAGAGCATCACAATTTTAGGCAACACCATCGGCACGCTGGCTGAGAAGTGCTTGAAGGGAATTACGGTCAGGCGCGATCGCTGTCTGGAATACGCCGAAAAGAGCCTGTCGTTGGTGACAGCCCTCAACACCCACATTGGCTACTTGAACGCTGCTGCCGTTGCCAAGGAATCCCTGGAAACCGGAAAATCGCTGCGGCAAATTGTGTTGGAAAAAGGGCTGATGACCGAAGCCGAACTGGCGCAAGTGTTGGATTTGGAGACGATGAGTAAGATGCCAGAAAATTAGGGAGTGGGGAGTAGGGAGTGGTCAATTGTCAATCGTCAATCGTTCATTGCTACTGGTCTGTAGCTCTCGGCTGTTGATCATCAACGATTGACCACTGGCTATTAATGATTGACCATTAACCCTTGACCCTTGACCCTTGACTACTAACCATTGACCACTGACTACTGACCATGAACCATTGACCCTTAACCATTAACCATTGACCATTGACCACTGACCATTGACCATTGACCCTTAACCCTTGACCCTTAACCCTTAACCATGCCAACCCCCAACAAAATCACAATCTTTGACACAACTCTGCGGGATGGCGAATTAGCCCCTGGAGTCACGATGACCCTGGAGCAAAAGGCAAGCATCGCCGAACTGTTAGACGCGATGAAAGTCGATGTGATTGAGGTCGGTTATCCGGGTCACTTCAAGAAAAACTTTGAGGAGATACGGCAACTCTCAACCCAAATTAAGCACGCCAAGATTTGTGGACTGACAGGCTCCAAACCGGATGAGGTGATGCGAGTGATTGAGGCACTGCAAGATGCTAAACAGCCTCGAATTCATGTTTACACTCCTGTCAATCTCAAGGGACAGGCTCAACTGACTGAGGAACAGGTACTAGAGGCGATCGCCCACAGCGTTTCCCTGGCTCGAAACCATTGCGATGATGTGGAATGGGGTGCCTTTGATGCGCCTCGCAGTGATTTGAATTTCCTCTGTCGTGCGATTGAAACAGCCCTTCAGCATGGAGCGACCACCATCAACATCCCCGACTCAATGGGGTTGCTCTCTCCCCAGGAGTTTTCTGAGTTGCTAACAACGATCTTTAACCGAGTTCCTAACATTGACCAATCGGTCGTCGCTGTCCACTGTCATGATGACCTGGGGATGGCGGTTGACAACTCGATCGCAGCGTTAGAGCGTGGTGCTCGACAAATCGAGTGCTCAATTAACGGATTGGGAGCCAGAAAAGGCAATGCTGACCTGGCAGAGGTGGTGAACCGTATCCTAAAGCACACCAATTTCACCGTTGAAATAGAGCCGTCTTTGCTGCAAGATGCGTCTAATCGGGTCAGTGCCATCACCGGAATTGAAAAGAAAAGCAAAAATTGTGAGGCTCTTAAGTAATTCGCACCAATATTTAAGGATGTTCTATCTACAGCAACGAGGCGCACTATGTATAGTCAAGAGGGCACCTATTCCCAGCTAACCTTTCACTATATCGATGGTCAGACTGAGTCGTTTAATGTCTACGCTCCCCTGGAGAGCGATGGCACTCAGCAAACCACTCAACTAGAAATTCGCCATCTATTTAGAAAAGATTGGTGGATTGTGCATTTGCCGGAACAAACCGTCTTTATTAATGTTGATAAAGTCATTAAGGTAGAGATGAAACCGCCGATTCCTGAGCTTCAGGGTGAGGATGTATTCGCTAATGCAGAACGAGTCACAGCCCTGACCCGTTCACGAGGTTAATCCAGAGGATGTAATGATGATGCCAACTGTCAGTTTGATTCGAGCCGAGTCGTACGATCGCACCCAACTACGAGCCTCACTCGAAACCCTGTTAGAGCCGATGGGTGGCATTGCAGCCTTTGTTAAACCGGGCGATCGCGTGCTGTTGAAGCCTAACCTGCTCACTGGATCACGCCCCACAAAGGAATGCACAACTCGCCCGGAGTTGGTCTATTGTGTCGCTCAAATGGTGCAAGCGGTTGGCGGCAAACCCTTTTTGTCGGATAGCCCTGCCTTTGGTACGGCGCGAGGGGTGGCGATCGCTAACGGTTATTTACCGATGTTAGACGAATTGGGAATTCCGATTGTGGAGCCGAGCGGCAAACGCTATCAGACCGTCAGCGAAGAGTTTAATCACCTGCTGTTGTCAAAAGAGGCGATTGAGGCGGATGTAGTGATTAACCTGCCCAAGGTCAAGTCCCATGTGCAACTGACTCTGACCCTTGGAGTGAAGAACCTGTTTGGCTGCGTTCCCGGCAAGATGAAAGCCTGGTGGCACATGGAGGCAGGTAAAGACAGTGCCCGGTTTGGTAGGATGCTGGTCGAAACGGCAAGGGCGATCGCCCCTGACCTGACGATTACCGATGGCATCATTGGACACGAAGGCAACGGACCCAGTGGCGGTGAACCCCGGTTTCTCGGCGTTTTAGGAGCCTCCGCCGATGTCTTTGCCCTCGATCGCGCCTTTGTTGAGATTCTCAAGGCTGATCCGGTTACTCTTCCCACGATCGCTGCCTCTCAACGCTTGGGCTTATGTCCGGCGATCGCGGACATCCACTTTCCCCACTGCACCCCTGACGAGTTAGCGATCGCCGATTGGAAACTTCCCGAAAAGCTGATGCCGATTGATTTTGGCTTACCTCGCGTGCTCAAATCTACGTTCCGGCATCTCTACATTCGGTTCATCAAAGAGCCGAGAGAGGTGTATGGAAGATAGAGGAAGAAAGGATAAACGATGAAGGATAAAGGATGAAAGGAAGAGAGAAGAAGGAAGAAGGAAAAAGTGGTGGTTTGGGTAGTCTAGTTGGGGTTAGGAGTCAGTGGTCAATCGTTGATGGTCAATGGTCAATGGTCAATCGTTAATAGTTAATGGTTAACCGTTGATGGTCAATGGTCAATGGTCAATCGTTAATAGTTAATAGTTAATAGTTAATGGTTAACCGTTGATGGTCAATGGTCAATCGTTGATGGTCAATAGTCAATCGTTGATAACCAATAGCCGAGAGCCACAGACTAGTTCTGCGTCGCAGTTAAAAGTTAGGGTAGTGCGAGCATCTTGCTCGCGCCGTGAGCGAGACGCTCACACCGACAATCCTAAAAATGAGGTGTGACGCTCACTAGTAGCAATGAACGATTGACAATTGACCATTGACTATACCCTATACCCTACTCCCCGTTCCCCGTTCCCCATTCCCTACTCCCTACTCCCTACTCCCTAATTTACTGTTGCCACGGTAACGGCTCACGATAGGGATTCTCATAACTATCCAACACTTCCCAGGTTGCCGGATCAACCACCCCCGTTACGGGCAATCCATAGCGTTGCTGCAAGTCTTGAATAGCTGATTCGGTCACAGCTCCAAAAACTCCGTCAACCGCGATCGCCTCAGGAGTGCCCAAACGTACTCCCGCTGCGCCCAGAAACCCGTTACTGAGCAAGATGCGTTGCAATGACTCAACCTCACTACCGCGATCGCCCACTCGCAAAGTTGGCAGCGTTTGATCGGTATAGGCAGTGGCAATCAGGGTCGGTGCCTGAGTTGGGGAATTGGCGGAAGCAGGGACTTGATAGAAGGGTAAAAAACTGATCAGTCCGATGGTGACGCACGAAACCAGAGCATAACGGATGGTGAATGACATGGGTAATGCGCTCCAAATGGGAGTTGAGATGAAAGGGCGATCGCTAACCTAATCCTACAGACAGTTTGAAAAGCCAAACTATATCACTTGACTAAAGCTAATCACTTAGAAGTTCCCTATAGCCTGCTCAAGATAATTCGCTAACTCTTCCTTCCCAATATCACCCTGCACAACTTGAAGAACTAGCTCATATGCCTGGTCATTGGTTAATCTCAACCGATAGCCATTCAATCTTAAAAACACGTCCATTGCAGCAAATGCTGTTCGCTTATTACCGTCGATAAATGGATGATTTGTAGAGAGATGGTAAAGATAAGCACCTGCCTGTTCATGAATCGTGGCATGTAAAAGTTCACCGCCAAATGTAGCTTGTGGTTGTGCAAGGGCAGATTCTAATAACCCCTCATCTCTGATTCCATGCATTCCACCAAATCTTGCTATTTGGACATCGTGAATCGCTAGAATCTCAGATGGTTCTAGAAATCTAGGATTCAGCAAGGCGACGGTAAACCTCTTCTCTTTCTTTCAAAGATTCCTGGTATGCAGTCCAAAAATCACTCCTAACTGTGTGAGAGACAGATCCAGTTGTAATAGGAATGACTATTTCAACTTGGTCTGACAGGTTATCCGAACGTTGATCTTCTGATTTAGTAGAGGTTTTAGTTTCAGAGGCTTGTCGTCTAGTTGAGGCGAGATAATTTTCCAAGCTTGAACTCTTGATAGGAATTCCTTCGTGTTGGAGCAGATCGGCTAATTCCTCGTAGCTATACCCTTTAACCAACGCTGTCTCAAGGGAATCTTGCAGTTGAGCGATCGCTTCCTCTACGGGAATTGAGGTTTGCAGTTTGGCAGGAAGCTTTTGCAGAATGTCTTTGACCTGCTGAATCGTCTCAGGCTGAATTCCGTCTGACTCAGGTTGTTGGTTGATTTCAGAAGACATAAGTTTTGCAACCCAACGTAATCGAGTTGCTTGAGAATCAGCAACGTATTTTCAGTTTACTTGCATTTCTTTTATATCAACGTAGGGACGTATCTCGTTGTCTTTAATATTGGCTTGCTCTGGCAAAATCCCCAGTGGCGTAGCAAATGAATTTGAGGCTTTCGACGGTTTGTTGTTCCAGTTTGCGATCTTGAATGGCTTTAACTACAGTCAAGCGTTGTTCGTAATACAGCACGGCTTTGCTGTAATCACCTAGCGCATCGTAGATAACAGCAAGGCTTTCTAAGGCTTGTTCCTGATTGCGGTAGTCATTTAACTCTTTGGCGATCGCCAAGCGTTGTTGATGATAAGCGATCGCTTTACCGTTATCTCCCAAAATGTAGCAAGCACTCGCCAGGTTTTTGAGAATTTGCCCTTCAATTTGGCGATCAGGAAGCTGTTGAGCGATCGCCAACAGTTCCTCATAACACTGCACTGTTTTGCTGTAATCCGACAGCGCGTGGTGAGCGTTGCCTAAGTTTCGCAACACTTGCCCAACTACCTTCTGATCATTGAGTTTGTAAGCCAGAGCAAGACTCTCTTGATAATAGGCGATCGCTGTAACACAGTCTCCCTTGGCTTTGTATGCCATCCCCAGGTTGTTGAGGGCTGCCATCTCACCCCTTAAATCTCCAATTTCACGAGAGACAGCTAAGCCTTGTTGCTTGTATTCAATCGCTCTGGCGTAGTCTTCGAGGTGGCGATAAGCGTTGCCCAAATTAGCGAGTGCCTGCCGCTCCATGCGGCGATCGAGGCATTGTTGGGATAGGGCTAAGGCTTGATAGGAATTGGCGATCGCATCTCCATAACTCCCTAATGCGTAATACGCTAGGCCAATATTGCTCAGGGTTTTGCCCTCTCCCTGGGTATCGCGAATTTTCTGATAGAGGATGAGTGCTTGCGCAAAAGTCTGCAACGCAGCTTCAAAATCACGAATTTGATGTTGCTCAATGCCTTTCTCTAAGAGGCGATCGGCTTCTTGTTTTAGTAGATTGGGAATCTCGTTCGCTTCACTCCTGTCTCCAATCCGCTCTGGAAGCGGAATGAAAGTTCCATGTTCTTCATCTAATGGTCTAACCATAGAAATCTTATTTTGATAGCGTGGCACTTGGAGAGTAGATGCAGCTAAAAACCAGGATTTGAAATAGCGTTTAACGAATAATTGGGTTGGACGACTAATTTGGTGGATGGGGAATGGGTCTTGGGCTAGATCGTTAACAGCATCAATACGGAATCTCCGGGGGGCGGTTCTTGACAGTAACTTCGTGTAAATCCGCTTATCTTTAGGTTTATATAAAAAGTCAGTAAAGGTATAGAGTGAATGCCCTGAATTTATTGAGATCAAATTCTAGGAATGAGTTTGCATCTATCCGAAAAAACGCGGAAATGGTGTTACGTCACTGATGGTTAGTCGTTGAAATGCCCTCCTCACATTCTCAGTTTTGAGTACCGAGTCAAATCGTCTTGTTTCCTGGCTCCAGAAGGCAAAGCCTCCGTAATTCCGTGTTCAAGGCGGTTTCAGCTGAGGTCGGAGATCCACCCTTCATGCTTTCGTTCTCCTCCTCCATCCTTCCTCTGAATGCACTAAGCTGAAGGAAGTGACCTGTTTCAACCTGCATGACGGCTGTTTTTTCTGCTGAGCGACTGTTATTTACTCCGGCGGCTTCACAATCAGATGCGATCGCCACTGTTTTTGCCTTTCCAAACGATTACACCGTGGGCATTACAAGCCTGGGTTATCAGGTGGTTTGGGCAACGTTAGCCATGCGCTCAGACATGCGGGTTAGCCGTCTATTTATGGATGTGCATGAGCCATTACCGACTCAGCCAGAATTGGTCGGTTTCTCCCTCTCGTGGGAGTTAGATTATGTAAATGTGTTGACGTTGCTGGAGCGGTTAGAAGTTCCGTTGCACGCGAGTGATCGCACCGATGAGCATCCTCTCGTGTTTGGCGGAGGTCCTGTTTTAACGGCTAATCCAGAGCCGTTTGCCGCTTTTTTTGATGTGATTTTGTTGGGCGATGGAGAAACCCTGTTGGATGACTTTATTAAGGCATATCAACAGGTGCGCCGTGCTGATCGTGCCACCCAATTGCGACATCTAGCACAGGTTCCAGGCATCTACATTCCCAGTTTGTATCGCTTCACCTACGACGATCCCCAAGGGGTCATTACCTCAATTCAACCCATCAGCAGCGACATTCCAGCGATCGTCGAAAAGCAAACCTATCGCGGCAATGTCCTTTCGGCTTCCACCGTCGTCACTGAAAAAGCCGCGTGGGAAAACATTTATATGGTGGAAGTGGTGCGGAGTTGTCCGGAGATGTGCCGCTTTTGTCTGGCAAGTTATCTGACGCTGCCCTTCCGGACTGCCAGTTTAGAAGCGTCGCTGATCCCGGCGATCGAGCGGGGGTTGACGGTTACCAATCGATTGGGATTACTGGGAGCCTCTGTGACCCAACATCCTGAATTTGAAGCATTGCTCGATCACCTCAGCCAACCCCAGTTTGACGATGTGCGGCTCAGTCTGTCTTCTGTGCGAACTAACACAGTTACCCAGAAATTGGCAGAAACGCTGGTCAAGCACGATAGCCGCTCCATTACGATCGCCGTTGAAAGTGGCAGCGATCGCCTGCGTCAGATTATCAACAAAAAATTGACCAACGACGAAATTATTCAAGCGGCAGTTAACGCCAAAGCGGGAGGATTGAGTGCTCTGAAGCTCTACGGTATGGCGGGAGTCCCCGGTGAAGTACCTGAGGATTTAGACCAGACGGTTAGCATGTTACGCGACATCAAACGTGCCGCTCCGGGGTTGCGGCTGACCTATGGTTGCAGCACCTTCACTCCCAAAGCCCATACCCCCTTTCAGTGGTTTGGGGTCAACACAGATGCCGAAAAGCGGCTCAAAACCCTGCAAAAACAACTGCGATCGCAGGGTATTGACTTTCGCCCAGAGAGCTACAACTGGTCTGTGATTCAAACACTGATCTCACGGGGCGATCGCCGTCTGACCCCACTCCTGGAGCTAACCCGTCACTACGGCGACTCTTTGGGCAGCTATCGTCGCGCCTTCAAAGAATTACAAAACCAACTCCCACCGCTGGATTACTACGTTCATCAGTCCTGGTCTACTGAGCAGGTTTTGCCCTGGGACCACCTCAAAGGACCGCTGCCCAAGCCCACTCTGCTCAAGCATCTGGAGAGTGCGAAAGAACATTTTCCACAACCTGCCCTGGTTTAGATACCCTATTCTTTCTTTTTGTCTTGCCCCGGCTTGAGATTCAGCAATTCCTCTAGACCCGCCAGCAGTTTGATTTGAACAGAGAGAATTTGAGAGTCTGGATTCAGAACAAAATTCCAGGCAACATTGACTCCAAACAAGGCAGTTTGCACCTTTCCGGTGATGGTAAACTCCGTGTCACCTGTCTCTAACACTCCGTAGGTCGCCATCAATGGCTGGAACTTCATGCCCTTTGCTTCCGCCGCAAGATATTGGGCGATCGCCTCTCTTCCCACCAACTCTTCATCAAAGGGAGGACGTAGCACACCGGACTCTGCAAACAGATCAGCCGTTGCTTGAAAATCTCCTGCATTGAGAGTTTCAAAGTAGGTCAAAATAACGGGTTCTGAGATGACGTCGATAGGTGAGGCAATGTCTACCGATTGAACCTCTGCTGTCATCGTTTCTGTTGCTGGATTCGTCATATGCCGATTTCAGGTTTTAGATTTACGATTTTGGATTGTGAACGCTTCACCACAAAAGGCTTTTATCCCACGATTTGCAGCAATTAGACTTGAAGTAGAATACTTCCCTTGTGGCTCTGTTGCTCTCAACATAACTAGCAGGTTCAAGGGCTGCCCTGTCCCATGAGAGAGAATTTGATCCCCTCTCGCTTCTCCACACGCCTTACCCATTTCCCTTCAAACCGTGTCAGATACCTCTGCTCCTAAACAATCACCCTGTCTTGACAGTTCAACGGTCAAACAAAAAGCGTTGGAATTGGGGTTTCACAAAGTCGGCATTGCCGCTGTGCCTGATACACCGGAGGAGGTAGCCACATCCTCCAAAACCTCCCCACTAGAGCGTTGGTTAAACCAGGGATATCAGGCAGATATGGCATGGATGGATAACCCCAAGCGTCACGACATTCGGCGGGTCATGCCGTCAGTGCGATCGCTGATTTGCGTGGCGTTGAACTACTACACTCCGGGCGATCGCCCTAAAGGAGAGGAATACGCCAAAATTTCTCGCTATGGCTGGGGCAAAGACTATCATCGGCAATTACACAAACGCCTCAAAGCTCTATCAACCTGGCTAGAAGCGCAGGATGAAGGCATCGAAGCTCGCTATTATGCCGATACTGGACCTGTGCAAGACAAGGTTTGGGCAGAGCGGGCAGGCATTGGCTGGATTGCCAAAAACAGCAATGTAATCACCCGTGAGTATGGCTCCTGGGTCTTTTTGGGAGAAGTCTTGACCAACCTGGAACTGTCCCCCGATCGCCCCCACACGCAGCACTGTGGCACCTGTACCCGTTGCCTGGATGCCTGTCCCACTGGAGCCATTACTGAGCCATTTGTGGTGGATGCCAACCGTTGCATCGCCTACCACACCATCGAAAATCGGGCTGAAGTATTGCCAGAGGCGATCGCCCCTCACCTCAACGGTTGGGTCGCAGGATGCGACATTTGCCAGGATGTCTGCCCCTGGAATCAACGATTTGCCCAACCGACCGACGTAGAAGAGTTTCAGCCTCGTTCCTGGAACATTGCCCCGACCTTAACGGAACTGGCTGAGCTAAGCGACGAGGAGTGGGATCAACGCTTTCAAGGCTCTGCTCTGCGCCGGATCAAACCCGATATGTGGAGACGGAATGCGATCGCAAATATGGTCAACAATCAACCGTCTATGGTCAATCACAAAAAATTAACAGGAGAAGGGTAAGTAACATCAGTTCGGTTTAAGAGCCCGGCGAATGAATTCGCGGCTACTAGTGTTGCGAACACAAAGTTCTGCAATGTAGGGGGTTTGGGGGCTTCACCCCTTTCAAACCTTATTTTTTGCTGTACTAGAGCGAAGTCCGCCGACGCAGACTCCGGAAAAGGCCGGATTTGACGAACCGACGCAGGTCGGTTTTGCTCCGATAGTGGCGGTTTTAACTGCCGAAATCCTGATCCCGAATTCACGTTAAGTAATGGAATTGACGATTGACGATTGACAATTGATACCAATTTGAATTGGCTTCGCTGCCCATGATTCCGTAAGGGCGTTTCGCGAAACGCCCTACCCAGTGATCTGCCACAATCAAACATTAAATTGATATGACAATGGGCGATTGGCTAACTAAACTCACATCTATAGCAATCCTATTTGATTTGTGAAAAAAGCTGTTTGTGAAAGTGCCCGCCCAAAGGGCGGGCACTTTCACAAACGATTTAGGATCGCTATATTGGTAACGCCTAGATTTCTTAAGATATTTGCCACGATTGGGGAGAAATCGTCTAAGCTAGCTGACAATACATTGCATTCATCACAAAATCTCAACTGTGCGTAAGCGTCTTATTCTCATCTCCCTTCTTATGGCGGGCGGTCTGTGGAACCTGGCTCAACCCGCTCACCCTCAAGCGTTGGTGCCCCATGTGTTGCAGTTAGATGGCAACCAGCTTGAGGAACAGGGTTTGCGTCTGGCTCAAGAAGCGGCTCAGTTGGCTCAGTTTCAACAATTTCAGTTAGCTCTACCGCGTGCTGAACTGGCAACTCAGCTTGCTCCTGACAACGCCGACATTTGGACATTGTTAGGCAGTCTCTATCTGCAAACCGAGAACGTAGACGAGGGGATCAGAGCCCTCGAACAGGCTAAGACGCTGGATCAAGAGAACCCAGCGATTCTATTTGCCATTGGGTCAGCTTACTTCCGCAAGCAAGACTACAACCGTTCAATCGAATATTTGCAAGCAGGGTTGCGGCTGCAAGCGGATGTACCGGGGGCGTTGTTTGACCTGGGCAATGCCTATTACATGCTGAGGCAATATGACCAGGCGATCGCCCAATATCAAAAAGCCGTTGACCTGGATGAAGAGTTTTGGCCTGCGGTCAACAACATTGGCTTAGCCCTCTACGAAAAAGGGGATATTGAAGGAGCATTACAGCAGTGGCGATCGGCGATCGAAATTGATGGCAGCCAGGCAGAACCGCAACTGGCATTGGCTGTAGTTCTGTATAGTCAGGGCGATCGCGAACAGGCGTTGTTGTTGGGCGAAACCGCTATCCGGCTTGATGAGCGATATGGTAGCCCAGACTTTTTGCGGGAAAACCTGTGGGGCGATCGCCTGATGGAACAAGCTCAAGCATTCTTACAACTGCCTCGAATTAAGGAAACGATCGCCCAAAGTAGCCAAACGAGTCCCTCCGAGTAGGTTAGAGTAGCCCGGTATCTTTACCCTCTTCCGTTATGACTCCCACCCTGCTAGGTCGCTGGCAATCCCGGTTGTTACTGCTGGCGACCGTTGGTGTCCTGATTAGCATCCCCTTTGCTGTAACCTATGGGGGACCTGGTTCTCATCCGATTTTCTTTTGGGTGTTGGGCTACGTTGCTGGCTTTGGGTTAGTGTGGGATGTACTCTACGACTACCTGCAAAAGTTTCGCTGGGATCGTGACTGGCCTGCCGCCTTTCAACTGCTCGCTGGCATCTGGGAAGGAGTCTTCATCGGCTTTCTCTTCAAAACCCTGGGACTACCCGGCATGACCCGCGACATGCCCCTCAACACTTTTATCTTGCACTACAGCCTCGTTTGGCTCGGTATCTTCATCATCTCCCAAACCCTGATGCGAGTCCTCCTTCCTCGTTGGCGATTTCGGGGAGGGCAGGTGCTGTAGGGAAAAAGGAAGAAAAAAAAGAAGGATAAAGGATAAAGGATGAAAGATAAAGGATAAAAGATTTAGAAACGTCTTAAACTTTTTCTCTCCCCACAACCTACTTCCTACTCCCCATTCCCCATTCCCCATTCCCTATTCCCCACTCCCTACACCCCATTCCCTTTCATCCTTCATCCTTCACGTTTATCCTTCATTCATTCCCCATTCCCCATTCCTCACTCCCTCCTTTCTTCCTTCTTGTTATCCTGAAGGAAGTTGTCCAGTGATGCGTCCATGACTCAACAACCTGCCCGCATTTGCATTCTTGGTGGAGGCTTTGGTGGTCTTTACACCGCATTGCGTTTGAGCCAATTTCCATGGGAGAAGCCTAATCAGCCTGAGATTGTGCTGGTGGATCAGCGCGATCGCTTCCTGTTTTCTCCATTGCTCTATGAGTTGGTCACGGATGAACTGGAGACGTGGGAGGTTGCTCCCCCGTTTAGTGATCTGCTGGCAAACACGGGCATTCAGTTTCATCAAGCGGAGGTTGCCGGGATCAATCTGGAAACCCAGCAGGTGCATTTGCAAACGGGTACGGATTTGTCTTTTGATCGCCTGGTGTTGGCGTTGGGTGGTGAAACACCGCTGAATCTGGCTCCGGGTGTAGCGGAATATGCCATTCCCTTTCGTACGGTTGCCGATGCTTATCGCCTGAAGGAGAAATTGCGATCGCTCGAAGCCTCTGATCGAGAAAAGATTCGGGTGGCGATCGTTGGGGCAGGCTATAGCGGCATTGAGTTAGCGTGCAAGTTAGCCGAACGACTGGGTGAACGGGGTCGAATTCGCATCGTCGAGATCGGCGACCAGATCCTGAGAACCTCGCCAGAATTTAACCGTGAGGCAGCAACGAAGGCATTGCAGGAACGGGGTGTCTGGGTCGATTTGGAAACCAAAGTGGTTTCGGTTAATCCAGAGGCGATCGCTCTGGAATATAAAGGCAAAGTAGACGAAATTCCCGTCGATATTGTTTTGTGGACGGTAGGCACGCAGGTGCCAGAGATCGTGCAGCATCTCCCCTTGAAGCACAACCAACGGGGTCAAGTCGTCGTCACTCCTCTATTACAGGTAGTCGATGCTCCTGATGTTTTTGCGGTAGGAGATCTGGCAGAATGTTACGACGCTGAGGGGCAGCGAGTTCCTGCCACCGCGCAGGTCGCCTTTCAACAGGCTGAGTTTGCCAGTTGGAATATTTGGGCATCTCTCACAGATCGTCCATTGCTGCCCTTCCGTTATCAGGCATTGGGCGAAATGATGTCACTGGGCATGTCAGATGCCACGTTCACGGGGTTAGGGGTTAAGCTGGAGGGCACGCCTGCCCATGTCATGCGGCGACTCGCCTACCTGTATCGGATGCCCACCCTTGAACACCAGCTTAAGGTAGGGTTGAACTGGATTATGCGCCCAATCCAGGATTTGCTGATGCCGTAGAAGGCAGATCGTTACAAGACAGAACGTTGTCCAGTTTGGCAAAGCTAGGGTAGTGTGAGCATCTTGCTCGCGCCGTGAGCGAGACGCTCACACCGACAATCCTAAAAACAAGGTATGACGCTGCACTAGAACTGGTGTAGCTGTAGCCACATCCGATAGGGCGGAGGCGAGTCAGGAAGCTTTTCCAGCGTCAGGGTTTGAGCCATTGCCTTTGCTCTAAGCTTTCTGACCAAAACTGTATAACTAAGTACTGTGATTCACAGATAGGGTTTGGAAATAAAACCAGGGGGGTATGGGGGATTCGCCCCCAGCCAGGGGTTCCACCCCTGCACCCCGAATTCCCACCCCTATTTACGACGAGTTGTACTAAGAATTTTGAAAATATCTATCTAATTTCAGTTGAAGTTTTACTAAAATTTGACTTGCTGGCTGGTAAAAATTTGCTGTACTTAAAGGTGTAGATAATTTCGCATCTGCTATGGCAACTCCTGCTAATACACGCTTAGTTCTTAGAATTACTCAACCTACTCTGCTCAAACGCCGTGTTGCGGCTGAAGCAGATCTGTTGCCCGAAGAAAAGGTTCTCAAAGACCCTTGTCGAATTTATCTGCATTCCTACGCCTACGCAGTGCCGGGGGAAGATTTACAAGACCACTACAAGGTCTGTTTTGAAGCTCCCTTCAATGGCTCCAGCGTTTGGTATGTCCACAAATCCCACAGCCTGATTGAGGGAGCAACCCCTCCACCTCCCCCGACGGCTAAACCTCAACCTGCGCCTCAACCCTCAACCCCTCAACCCAACACCACCAAGCCCGGCAAAGGCAAAATCAATCAGGCAGGACTGGACTTAATCAAGCAGTTTGAAGGGTTGAAGCTAGAAGCTTACATTTGTCCCGCAGGGGTGCCAACCATCGGCTATGGCACAACAGCTGGCGTTAAAATGGGCGATCGCATCACTGCTGAGCAAGCCGAAGTCCTCCTCCGCAAAGATGTTGAAAAGTTTGAGAGAGCCGTCGTTAACGCTGTCAAAGTCCCCCTGACCGAAAACCAATTCAGCGCGTTAGTCTCCTTTACCTACAATTTGGGAGCCGGGGCACTGCAAAAGTCAACGCTGCTCAAGCTGCTGAACCAGGGCAATTATGAAGCCGCCGCTCAGGAGTTTCCCAAGTGGAATAAAGCTGCTGGCAAAGTACTGACTGGGTTAACTCGTCGTCGGCAAGCTGAGCAAGCCCTGTTTTTGAAGAAGTAGAAAGCTCTCAGTTCGGGATAGGAATTTTGGTGGTTGAAACTACAGTTGTAGCAAAGTGTTGAGGACTGCTGTTAGCTAGGAACGTACTCATGGAGGCTCTGTCTCCAACCGTTGCTTTAGGAGGCAGAGCCTCCGTCACTCCATTTCCAAGCTCCTGCTTGGAAACGAGGTTTGTATGAGATTTTGTTTACGAAGAGAGTGACAGAAGAGGATTATGCAGTTAGATCCCCCAAACCTGCTTAAAAAGGGGATTCCGGCAGCCCCTAAGCTACCGTGTACACACAAGTCTTCTCAGCCCCCTAAATCTCTCAATTCTGGGGGACGTTGAGCCTTTGTCTAAGGTCTTGACCCGATCAGAAGTACCCGTACTTGGAACCGATGCGAAGCGCGTCTTTGGGTGAACCGAAACACCTTCTGCTAGGGGCTTTGGCTTCGCCAAGCTCAGCCCAGTGGGGAGGCAGTGGCGTCCCCCAATGGGGGTTTGGGGGATTCTCCCCCAATGCCTGGTTTTCAAGCAATTTTGAAGGGGCAAGGGGGATCAAAGTTTTAGGCTTCAAGTGACGTAAGTCCTAACTCTATGAAGACAATATCTTTTTTGATGGGTTAAACGGCTGATTCCATTCCGTCTGATTCCCCATCTTTGATAGGCTGGATATGACTCCTATCAACAACAACAGGAATGGATACCAAAGCGTTTAAGCGATCGCTCAACAACTCTGACCGTTATCACCGCAAGGGCTTTGGACATGATGAGGACGTGTCTGGGCAAATGCAATCAGAGTATCAAAGCGACCTGATTCAACAGATCCGCGACAACGGCTACACGATGACGCAAGGAGATGTGACGATTCGGTTAGCGGAGGCGTTTGGCTTCTGTTGGGGGGTGGAACGGGCAGTAGCGATGGCCTATGAGACGCGCCAACACTTCCCTAGCGAACGCATCTGGATCACCAATGAAATCATCCACAATCCCTCAGTCAATCAGCGTCTACGGGAGATGCAGGTGGGCTTTATCCCGGTTGAGGCGGGTAACAAAGATTTCTCGGTGGTTGAGTCGGGTGATGTGGTAATTTTGCCTGCGTTTGGAGCCAGCGTGCAGGAGATGCAACTGCTCAACGACAAGGGTTGCACAATCGTTGATACGACCTGCCCCTGGGTTTCCAAAGTGTGGAACACGGTTGAGAAACATAAGAAAGGGGAGTACACCTCGATCATTCACGGCAAATACAATCACGAAGAGACGATCGCCACCAGTTCCTTTGCGGGCACTTATCTGATTGTGTTGAATCTGGCGGAGGCTCAGTATGTCTCTGACTACATCCTTAATGGGGGCGATCGCGCCGAGTTTATGACCAAATTCAGCCGCGCTTGCTCCGCTGGGTTTGACCCCAATCGCGATTTAGAGCGCATTGGCATCGCCAACCAAACCACCATGTTGAAAGGTGAGACAGAGCAGATTGGCAAACTGTTTGAGCACACGATGTTGCGGAAATATGGTCCTGCCAAGTTGAACGAGCACTTCCTCAGTTTCAATACCATCTGTGATGCGACGCAGGAACGGCAGGATGCCATGTTTCAACTGGTGGATGAGCCATTGGATTTGATGGTGGTCATCGGGGGGTACAACTCCTCCAACACAACCCACTTGCAAGAAATTGCTATCGAGCGGGGCATCCCCTCCTATCACATCGACAGTGGCGATCGCATTGGTCCTGGCAACCGAGTGGAACACAAACCCTTAAAACAAGACCTGATTGTTCAAGAAAACTGGCTCCCCAATGGCAAGATCACAGTGGGTATTACCTCTGGAGCCTCAACACCCGACAAGGTAGTTGCGACGGTGATTGAGAAGATCTTTGCCCTCAAGGCGATCGCGCTTGTATAGCCGTAGCCACATTTGATGGGGTGGAGGCGAGTCAGAAGGCTTTCCCAGCATCCGGGTCTGAGCCATTGCTTTTCCTTAAGCTTTCTGACCAAAACTATATAAACCTGCTGAAACGGTGGTCTTGTCGTCTTTCCAAGAAAAAACTCAGCCCGGATCAGGCTGAGTCACGTCTCATTGATTCACGAGTAGGAGGGAAGCTACGCCGTTTCTAACCAGTCGAAAATCTTGTCAAGTTGCTCCAGGGTGACTAACCCATATTGCCAGAGCACCATCGGCAGAAGGCTGGGGGTTTGTTCTTCATGGCGCAGAGCAATGGCAATCGAATCGTAGGGAATCGCCAACTCCTCCTGAAGAAACCGAATTAATCTTGTCTTTAGTGACGTTTTCATGACCCCTGCCTTCTGATAAGGCTCGTTTAGTATGAAAATAGATTAGCGATTGCAATCCAGATCGAGCCTCCCTCCATCGGCTCATCCACGCGGGTGAGATTTCTCTGCTCAAAATCCACGCATCTCTACCAAAGGGTAGAACCGATTTGCAGCGACGTCATTGATGATGTGAATTTAATTTAGAGCATCTGCAAAGCCAATGACAGCACCGTCTAGCGCTCGCTATTTCTGCCCGTGTTGCGGCAATTCCTGTGCTCAGTGGTTAGATTTCAGCAGCACATATCGCAACGTCACCTGCCCTCATTGCGCTTCCCAGCCTCGACATCGGGCGTTGAAGCTGTATTTGCTGGAACGCACCAATTTGTACAAAGACCCGTTAAAAGTTCTCCATTTTGCGCCAGAGTCTTTTTTAAGAAACGCGATCGCCTCTTTACCCAATCTAGATTACGTCACGACGGATTTAATGGACCCTTCCGTCGATATCAATTTCGACATTACGAATATCCCCTTTGATGACGATAGTTTTGACGTGATTTTTTGCAGTCATGTGTTAGAACATGTCCCTGACGATAGGGCTGCAATGCAGGAATTATTTAGAATTCTCAAACCGGGAGGATGGGCGTTTTTACAAGTTCCGATTGATATTTATCGAGAACAAAGTTTTGACGATCCAACCATTACTGACCCAGAGGAACGTCGCAAATTTTATTGGCAAGAAGATCACGTTCGTTTGTATGGGTTGGACTACAAAGAACGGTTAGAGCAAGCAGGTTTTACCGTTAAAGTTGAAGATTATGCCAAACAACTTGATCCGGTTTTGGTAGAGCGATACGGCTTAGATTTATCGGAGAATTTGTATTTTGGCGTGAAGCCGTTGGTGGTTACTCCACAGTTCGCAATTGAAGTCATCACCGATGATCTATCTGAAGCTATTACCGAAATAGACGTCGATGATGAAAACACCGAGATTGTAGCGGTCAATAACACAGTTCATTCGGCCCAACAACCTCCACGAATCAGTGTTGTTATTCCCTGCTTTAACTATGGGCGATTTATTCAACAGGCCGTTGAAAGCGTTCTCAGTCAATCCTATACTGATTACGAATTGATTGTCGTTGATGATGGTTCTACCGACGATACACGAACTGTTTTACAACCCTATGGCGATCGCCTGCGTTATTTTTACCAAGTCAATCAAGGACCTGCCGCAACTCGCAATCAGGGCTTAGAGTTAGCCCGTGGAGAGTTCATTATTTTCCTGGATGCAGACGATTTTTTCCTGCCCAATATTCTGGCAGATCAGATTGCTTGTTTTGCAGAAAAACCCTCCTTGGGAGCCGTGGTGAGTGGTTGGCGATTGGTCAATGAAAGCGGTGAATTTATATCAGATTTAGAGCTGTGGAAGAGCCTACCTGCACTCACAGCAGAAGCATGGATCGTTTGGCGACCTGTGTTACCGAGTGCTACATTGTTTCGGCGGGAATGGTTAGAAAAAATTGGTGGATTTCGAGGTGATTTTCCTCCAGCAGAGGATGCAGAGTGTTTCCTAAATTTGGCATTGTCGGGCTGCAAAACAGACTGGTGTCGTCAGATTGGGGTCTGTTATCGACAGCATGGCAAAGCCATGACCCGTAATACGGTGCGACAGGCAAATCAATTTCAAGCTCTCTACAATCAATTTTTTGCTAAAGCCGATTTACCTCCTTCTTTTCAACAGTTAGAAAGTAAAACTCGCTATCACTTACTCGTATGGTTAGCATGGCGATTTTATCATGCCCAATCTTTTACAGAGATGGCTTTCTATTTGAAAGAATCGCTGTCATACACGCCATTTTCTCCCATTGAAACGATTTCCAATTGGGTCGAAAGTTTCAGTGAATGTTGTATTGGGCATGGCTATTTATTAGATACCTATGCCCTCAGTCAGGAAGTTAATTGGCAACAGTTAATACAGTCGGTACTCAAGACTCAAAAACCCAAAGTAAGTGTGATCATCCCGGCTTACAATGCGGCGAAATATGTGTCACAGGCGATCGCCAGCGTGTTGAATCAAACGTTTGATTCCTATGAGGTGATTGTCATTGATGACGGTTCTACCGATGACACACAAGCGGTGATTGAATCCTATCGCGATCGCCCCCTGGGGGAGGCTGTCTCGCATCGCATTCGATATTACTATCAGCAGAATCGTGGTGTATCTGCCACTCGCAATCGTGGCATTCAGCTGGCTCAAGGGGAATTGATTGCGTTTCTCGATGCTGATGATTATTTTCTGCCGGATAAGTTAGCGAAGCAGGTCGAGGTGTTTGCGGCTAATCCAGATGTAGGTATGGTTAACAGTGGGTTTCGGACAGTCCGGGAAAATGGAGAGGCGATCGCCGATATTCAGTGGTGGCGTTCCATGCCCCAACTTACCCCTGAGGACTGGTTGTTGTATAAACCTGTGCTACCCAGTGCGTTGATGTTTCGTCGAGACTGGCTGATGCAAGTGGGTGGATTTGATCCCCAACTCGCTGCT
The DNA here is from genome assembly GCF_014697545.1 of Oscillatoria sp. FACHB-1407. Lineage (GTDB taxonomy): Bacteria > Cyanobacteriota > Cyanobacteriia > Elainellales > Elainellaceae > FACHB-1407. Next base: position 107,967 of record NZ_JACJSA010000025.1, read on the forward strand.
GCCGAAGATGTCGATCTAGTGTTGCGGTTAGTGGTTGCTGGGTGTCAGTCAGCCTGGTTAACAGAGATCACCGCTTGCTATCGTCAGCACGATTACAGTGCTTGCAGTCAAAACACGCCAAACATTGCGCGATCGGCTGAACAAGTTCTTCTCAAGTTCTTTGCACAACCTGATTTGCCTACCCCCTGGCGATCGCTCCAGGCTTCCTGCTGTTATCAAACGCTGGTATGGGCAGCATGGCGACTGTATTGCACCGACTATACTCAGGAGATGGGCGACTATCTGAAAAAGTCGCTGCGCTATAGCCCATACCCTCCAGCCGCAACGGTAGAGAACTGGATTGAGAGTTTCACTGCCTATTCCAGAAGTTTTGGCACTCCGTTTAATGCCTACGACTTCAGTCGCTTACCTGAATGGCAGGACGCGATCGCCACTGCTATCCAACCTGCTCCAAGCTCCGGAATCCTAAAGGTTTCAGAGATTTCTAAGATTCGGGAATCTGTGTAATTTACCCAAACCTCGTTTCCAAGCTCCTGCCTGGAAATGGAGTGACGGAGGCTCTGCCTCCTAAGGAATGGAAATTGAATAAGTTCGATATTGGGTAGGGGCGGGTTTTGCTGTCAAATCCATAACAGGGCACAGATAGGTCGGTGGTGTTCCAAACCTGTTGATAACCTCTGTAAGACCCCCTGTAGTCCCCCTGTAATTGCTCAATCCAGTAGCCAATCGGTCTGCTTTGAGGTAAGGGCACGGGAAATGGCGTCAAAGGCAGAAATGCCCTGACGCTTTGCAGTATTGACCAG
>NZ_JACJSA010000026.1 GCF_014697545.1 Oscillatoria sp. FACHB-1407
GTTCTTCGAGGTGGTTCACAATGCTCGCAAGCGAGGTAAAGCCCTACTCTCCACACTCTTGGAGATCCTATTACCGATCTCCCCGAAACAGCTATAGAGCCAGGGTTAAATGCAGTATGTTAAAAACCAACGTACTAACACCCTAAATCTCAACATTAGCCTCAGCCCTCTTTCAGAAGTGAGAACCCCTTCTCCATCAATGGTTGAGATAGACGAAGCCATAGGACAGAGGGAGCAGAACAGGAGGATGACGGGTACATCTAACGGTTAGGGGAGTGGCGGTTAAAACCGCAGACTTCGGCGTGAGCTCAGTCGAACGCCACCAGAACAAAACCTGCCTACGCCGGTTCAAACCCTTAGCCCGCGTCGGCGGACTTTGCTCCAATCGCCGCGAATTCATTCGCCGGGTTCAGTCCTCCAATTACTGGGTACACCCAAGGATGACGGCCTCGACAGTTGCTATATCCCCTATCTACTCTTCTACCTGCCGACCTTTTGCCTAACCCTCTTCAGGGGGCTTTGGCGATTTGGGGAAACCTGTATTTTCCTCAGTGGCTCGCTTTTCTCGAATGGTTTTGGCACGTTGCATCAAGTCCTGGAAATACCCTGTTTCTGTGATTTCAGACACCTGTTTGGCACGTTTTTCCTGGTCGATCTCAATCTTGGGTTTGAGGACGACTTTCACCTGGTCACGCACCTGCTCATAGATTGCCTGCGTGTAGCCACCTTTGTTTGCCCGATCGACGACGATGACACCCACAGCACTAATAACCAGGGCGATCGCCGGAGGCACAAGGGGCACCCATCCACTGTTGAGGAAGATGAGATAACAAATTCCGTATAACACCCCCAGCGCAGCTATTTCAGAACCCACCAGGACGAGGGTTTTGCGAGTAGACCACGCCACCACGCCACCGACCACAGCCCAGCCCAAGATCCACACCATCTCAACGCCTTCTGCCCAGTACCAGATCAAGGGACGCTGATCGAGCACTGCACTCAAAATCTGACTGGTGGCATGGGCATGAATAACCACTCCTGGCATAAATGTCTCGCGCTCTGCCGCATCTCCGCCCAGTGGAGTGAAGAACAAATCTTTGACGGTTTGGGAGGTGTAGCCGATTAAGACGACGCGATCGCGCACCCAGTTGGGATCGATCCGGTTCTCTAACACATCGGTCAACGTGACTTGCCGAATCGATTCCAGTCCGCCGTAGTTCAACAAAATCTGATAATCGACCACGTCTTCATTGTGATATCCCCCGGCATTCGGTGAGAGGCGATGAAAAATCGTGGAGCCGATCTGGATATCTCCGCTCTCTGCTTCTGTGGCAGTAATTCCTTCTCGCTCCAAATACATCAGGGACAGGAGCAAACTTAAGGAGAGGGGTTGGCTGTTGGGATCACTACACAGACTGGGTTTGACAATCGGTTGGTCTGAAATGTCAGGCGTTGACACTAGGGTGTTGCGCCGAATTACGCCTAACCGATCCTGGGGTAAATCTGCAAAACCAATGCGATCGTCGGGAACTCCCGGAGGAGGAGCTAAGCCAGGTTCCTCTTTAGAACTCAAAACGCAGGTAGCGGCAATCAGATCGCTCTCTTCCAAAATTTGCAACAGTGCATCCCGATTGTTGCCCTGGGGTACATCTCTGGCAATGTCGATACCAATCGCACGGGGTTGATTCTCCAGAAGACGTTCTAACAGTTGTGCCAGGGTACCATCTTCGATGGGAAACTCGTTGCGCGTTTGGATATCAGTCTCACTGATGCCAACAACCAGCAATCGATTTTCAAAGTCATTGGTCTGACGCAGTTGCATGAGAGTGTCGTAGGCACTGAGTTCTGCGCCTTCCAGTGCCCCCAGTTGCCGCAGAAGTAGCACCGCCCCAGTGACCACCGCACTGGTGAGCAAGACGGTGCCACCCAGGGCTTTTAGAAGTGATTGCCGACGATTGCGGTTCGTGAAAAACCGAAAATGTTGCACCATTTTCACTGTTAAGGTTGGTTCTGCTTATGCTCCATTGTTCCATTGGAATCGTCTAGAGCAAATGCCTAATTCTTAATTTTCTCTGCCAAGGGAGCATTATAGGGAGGTAACAAGCATCACTTTTTTGGCACAAGATTTTTTTGCAGCTATCCTAAAAGCATCTCAAGATTGATCTTTACCGCTAGTTTTCAACAGATTTAGCATCTTTATTGAGGATAGTGTGATGGTTGACTCGGTTTCTGCTGCTTCGTCAGCGATCGCACAGGATGCTTCGGCGATTGCTCTCAATCAGTTTATCCCTCAACCCGTGATTTTAGCGGGTGCTCCAAACGGCAATCCCCCTGACTCACCCGACCAACGCATTGACCCCAACACTCGCACCTCCCCCTATGCAGGGGTTGGCAGCATCGGAGTGTCTCTTCCGGGTACAGGAGACTTTTTGGGATCAGGCACCCCGATTAGCCGTCGCCACATCCTCACGGCAGCGCATTTACTTGATTTTGATGATGACGGATTAAATGACGTATTGCCCGAAAATGTCATTTTTAACCTCAACTTTGGGCGCATTCTCTCTGACCGAATTGCGGCTGAGTCATTGCAAATCTTTCCGGGTTACCAGGGCTTTGATGACACCGTCAGCAATGACCTTGCCATCATTACCCTCAGCCGTGATTTGCCCGCAGGAGTGCCGATTTATGATCTCAATCGCCAACCCCTTACCACAGGCACCACTCTAACACTCGTGGGCTATGGCACCACAGGCGATGGCATCTCTGGAAATATTCCCGGCACAGCCAGCTTTGACCAGAAACGGGTGGGACAAAATCAGGTCGATCTGACGCTGGAAGGGGCTTTTATCTACGACTTTGACGGTCCCAATGCTTTCAGCAACTTGTTTGCTGGGGTCGGCTCCGGGTTGACGTTGGGTAACACGATTGAGACGTCTGTGGGTCCTGGTGATTCTGGGGGGCCCAGCTTTATTCAACAGGGCGATCGCCTCTTGCTAGCGGGCGTCAACACCTTTGCCTTTGCCTTTCCTGAAGGCTTTGGCTTACCGGGAACCATTCAGGGAACGTTTGGCACGGGGGGCGGCGGCGTCATTGTGTCAGAGCCAGACAAACTCGCCTGGATTGACAGCATTCTTGCAACCTTGCCTCCCACCGGAAGCCTGTCGGGAAGTGTCTGGCAGGATGCTAACGGGGATGGCGATCGCGACTCTGACGAAACTGGACTTGCGGGTTGGACACTCTATCTTGATCTAAACCAGGATGGGCAGTTCAATACTACCGAACCGACTAGCCTGAGCAACTCCGACGGAGCCTACCAATTCACAGGATTAGCCGCAGGCAGCTACACAATTGCTGCGCTGATTCAGCCAGGGTGGGAGCAGACCTTCCCCACGGGCAGCCCTAACACCTACCAGATACAACTCGGCAACAACGCCACCATCGGCAATCTTAATTTCGGCATCCGCCAACTCAGTACACCAACTCCCACCCCGACGCCGACTCCTACCCCGACGCCGACTCCCACACCCACACCCGAACCCACACCGACTCCTGCCCCAATCACAGGCACCGACGGCAATGATGATCTGGTGGGAACCGCCGCTGCCGACGTCATCAACGGGGGGGGTGGGCGCGATCGCATCCTGGGAGCAGATGGCAACGACCAACTCAATGGCGAACTTGGCAATGACTCCCTGTTTGGTGGCGCAGGGACAGACACCCTGAATGGCGGCAGCGGCAATGATGTCCTGGTCGGTGACAGTGGCAGAGACGCCCTCACCGGAGGAACCGGGCGCGATCGCTTTGTTTACCTCACCGCTCAAGATCGGGTCGATCGCATCACCGACTTTGACAGCAGGCAGGATCTAATCGATTTGAGAGGCATATTCGCTCAACCGGGTTTTGATAGCTCTGAGGCGATCGCTGATTACATTCGCCTGACCCAAATCGGTGCTCATACGGTTGTCAGCGTTGACTTTAATGGTGACATCGGCGGCATCCGCTTCAACCGATTGGCAGTTCTGGAAAATGTTGTCACCACTACGGTGAGCAACAGCAATTTCTGGGTCTAGACAAAAGAATGAGCAACGATGACAATCGCTCAAATACTGATTCTGGGTGAGCTTTCCGACTCGCCTCCGCCCTATCGCGTGTGGCTACGGCTATATTTCGATCGGACAAGCCTAACGTCCCAAATCATGGAGAGCATGAATCGCATCAACACACGCTTGCGTCACAGCCTCCAGGTCTTCACGCTGCGTTGAGCGCGGTGGGGCGATGACCTGACCCACCCGAACCGTTACTGGCACAGGACGAGGGAGCAATCGTCCTTTGGCGATAATCCGGTGCGTCCCCCACAGGCTTACAGGAAGTAGAGGAACCTGAGCCTTTGCCGCCACCATTGCCGCCCCCAATTTGGCAGAGGGAATGCGTCCATCGGGGGTACGAGTGCCCGACAGGAAAATGCCGACTGCCCATCCTGCCTCTAATTGCGTCAGGGCTGCACGAATGGCACTGCGATCGGCTGAACCGCGTTTGACCGGATAGGCTCCATAAAGGCGAATTGCCTGCCCCAGACCTGGCACTCGAAACAACTCCTCTTTTGCCATGTAGGACACCGGGCGGCGCATACAGCAGGACAAAATCGGTGGATCGAAGTCGCTGGCATGATTGGCAACCACAATCAGCGGTCCCTGTTGAGGAATGTGTTCTAGACCGTGCGATCGCCCCCGAAAGTAACCCCGCAGCATCGGCGCAACCACCAGCCACTTGAACAAGTGATAGAGTTGCAAACTGACCCAAGGTTCGCGATGGTTACCCATAGCGGTTTCCTATGATTGCTCCAGGGCATCTAACGCAGCAAGGCTATTAACGTTGGTCAGTGCCAAACCGGAGCAGGTGCGCTTAATTAAGCCCGTCAATACATTCCCCGGACCCACTTCAACCACTCGTTCAACACCGTCGTCTGCTAATTGCAGCGAAATCTCCCGCCACCGGACAGAACCAGTCATCTGACGAGTCAACCGCTCCTTGAGGGTGGCTGCATCCGTTGCCGGAATCGGTTCAACGTTAGAGAGGACGGGAACTTGAGCATCGGAGAAGGCAACGGGTTCTAACACAGCTTGAAACTCTGCTGCCGCCGATGCCATCAATGGGGAATGAAACGCCCCACTAACATTCAGCTTAACGGCTCGCTTGGCTTTGACCTGGGATAACACAGCGTCTACGCCTTCAGCAGTGCCTGAAATGACGACTTGCCCTGGGTTGTTGTCGTTCGCTAAAACGACATCCGAGGTTTCTTGAATCTTTTGCTCTAACTCGGTGCGATCGAACCCCATCAACGCTGCCATCACGCCTTCAGAAGCCCCATCCATCAGTTCAGCGCGGCGTTTGACCAGACGCAACCCGGTTTCAAAATCAAAAACACCCGCCGCATACAGCGCAACGTATTCTCCCAGGCTATGTCCCGCGACCAAGTTGGGCGTGTGTCCCTGCGATCGCAACGCATCTACTAACAGAGTCTCAACCGTGTAGAGACAGGGCTGAGTATAGAGCGTCTTGGACACCTTATCATCTTCGCTCTGGCAGACCTCAGCGACCGACCAGCCTAAAATCTCCTCCGCCTGCGCTAATTTGGCTTGAGCCTCAGGCAGCACAAACATATCGGCACCCATGCCAATCGCCTGAGAGCCTTGTCCCGGAAACACCCACGCTGTTTTAGTCATCTCGAACCTATCCTTATCTGCCCCATTGAAAGATTGCTGCACCCCATGTCAGCCCCGCACCAAAACCCGCACTGGCAATCACATCGCCAGGCTGAATTTTGCCCTGACGGACTGCCTCATCCAATGCCAGTGGAATGGAAGCTGCCGAGGTATTGCCATGATCTGCCATATTGCTTAATACCTTATGGCTGGGGATGGAAAGACGCTGGGCAACCGCATCGAGAATGCGCTGATTTGCCTGATGCAACAACAACCAATCGACCTGATTCACCGTGAGATTTGCCCGAAACAGGGCTTTCTCAATCACTTCAGGGACACGCTTGACCGCAAAGCGGTACACTTCCTGACCATTCATCGTGATCGGGTGAAACGTCCCCTGACCAATCGTGACGGTATCCGTCAACGCTTTAGGCTCTGGCTGATATGCCAGGTTGAGCAACTCATTTTGACTGCCATCACTGCGTAGCTCAAACCCTAACAGGCGATCGCTTGTATGAGCCTGGAGCACGACTGCCCCTGCCCCATCGCCAAACAACACACAGGTGCGGCGATCGCTCCAATCCACCCAGCGCGACAGAATGTCTGCTCCAATCAACAGGACTGTGCTGTAAGCCCCAGTGCGAATAAACTGAGAGGCAGTCACCAGCCCAAAGACGAAGCCAGAACAAGCGGCTGTCAAATCAAAAGCGACTGCCGACGAGGCTCCTAACGATGCCTGAATTTGACTAGCCGTGCCAAACAGGTCATCTGGCGTTGAGGTCGCCAAAATAATCAGATCAACATCCAGGGGAGTGATACCCGCCATCTCCAACGCCTGTTGCGCTGCCGTCGCGGCGATCGCTCTCAGGGGAGTCTGTGGGTCAGCCAATCGTCGCCGCAGAATACCCGTACGAGACGAAATCCACTCATCCGATGTCTCTACAACCTGGCTTAAGCCCTCATTGTCTAAAGCAGTAGAGGGTACAGCAGAGCCACAGCCAGTGATGGCGACCCCCAGTCCTAATTGTTGTTGCGGCATCTAATCACCACTCTCTGTCGTCGCTGTCGTCACATTGTCATACTGAGTTCGGATGCGTTCCAGGACTCGATGATCTACGGCTTCCTTAGCAAAGCGAACCGCATTAAAGATCGACGGTGCCTGTGAACTGCCATGACTAATGATGCAGATGCCTGCCACTCCCAGCAGCAACCCTCCACCGTGCTCAGCATGGTCAATGCGCTGTTTAATCCGACGGAGATTAGGCTTTAGAAAAGCTGTCCCAATTCTGCCACGCAAGCCTTGAGGCAACTCTTCCCGCAAGATTTGCAGCAAGACTTCACCCATCGCTTCGGCAAACTTGAGTAACACATTTCCAACGAAGCCATCACAGACAACCACATCAAAGTGACCTGTTAGCACATCCCGTCCTTCCGCATTACCCACAAAGGTAATTTGCGAATTGCTTTGCAACAATTCATAAGTTCGCAGGGCTAAATCATTGCCCTTGGATGGCTCCTCACCGATATTGAGCAACCCGACCTTTGGCTCGTCAATTTCCAAAACGTATTTGGAATAGACCGTGCCCATAACCGCAAACTGTTCTAAAAACTTTGGACGACAATCGACATTGGCTCCGACGTCCAAAACTAGAACAGGCTTGCCCGCTATCATCGTTGGCAACACGGTGCCAATCGCTGGGCGATCGATTCCAGGTAAACGACCTAACCGCAGCAGAGCCGAAGCCATTGCTGCACCAGAATGACCCGCAGAAACAACGGCATCTGCCCGATTCTGCTTAACTAAATCCATGGCGACATTGATCGACGCTTTAGGTTTGCGTCGTAATGCACCTAGAGGCTCTTCATGCATTTCAACCACTCCTTCAGATGGCACAATCTCCATCTGAATTGAGGGGTTGTGATGCTTCATGCAGGCTTCTATCTGTTGGGGATCACCCACCAGCAAAACCTCTACCCCTAGCTCTTGCTGTGCCCTTAATGCGCCAGCGACTATTTCAGTGGGGGCGTAGTCCCCTCCCATCGCATCTACTGCGATCCGTGCCCGAGTTGATCCCATTGATCAAAGTTATAGAAACCTCAAAGATTTTATCAGATGGACTCTACTCATGACGGTGAAGCTTGAAGGATAGACTCAGGATTTTTTAAGTTTTACGACCCCAACGTTCCTCATCACCGCGCAAAATCGGCAATCCACCTCTTCAAATCAACCTGTTTGAGAGGAAACTTGAGTTTTCCCGAATCCTATTCTTCTCCAGGGGGAACAATCCGCTGGAAGGAATATCCCGTTCCTCGTGCGGTCAGGATTAGCTCTGGATTGCTGGGATCATCCTCAAGCTTGGCACGCAGGCGAGAAATGTGGACATCTACCACCCGTGTATCGACGTGTCGCTCAGGCGTATAACCCCACACTTCCTGGAGAATCTCCGAGCGCGAGAAAGGTTCACCCGACCGACTGACGAGCAACTCTAGCAGGCTGAACTCCATCCCTGTGAGGCGGATGCGCTCATCCCCTTTGTAGACTTGCCGCTTATTTGTATCAATCCGAATGGTATTGATCTGAATCACGCCCGAACTGGGAATGCCAGTCGTCCCGACTTTTTCAACCCGTCGCAACACGGAGCGAATCCGAGCTTCCAATTCCTTAGGGGAGAAAGGCTTAACGACGTAGTCGTCAGCACCCAGCTCCAGTCCGGTAATCCGGTCGGCGACATCGCCTAAAGCCGTCAGCATGATGATGGGTACATCTGACTCTTTGCGAAGCTCCTGACAGACGCCATAGCCATCTAGCTTTGGCATCATCACATCCAGCACCACCAGGTCGGGGTCAGAGTGACGAAATGTTTCGAGTGCTTCTTCTCCATCTGCGGCGGTCACAACATCGTAGCCGATCATTGAGAGGCGGGTTTCAAGGATACGGCGGATGCTAGCTTCATCATCCACAACGAGGATTTTTTCTTTTTGGCTTTCCAATTTACTTAACACTCCTTAAAGTGATTGAGTGATATTAAATTTATTCACTTTATCATTAAGATAGTACCCCATTAGATCAATAGTAAGAACCTCGAAGCCACTGATATAGCTACGCTTCAGAGTTTTTTAAGATTTGATTGATTTTCTTCAGTTATCTAAACGAATTCAGAATAGTGTTGTTAGTGAATAACGGGATGTTTTGAACGGAATATCTTTAGTTTTTGCCCTCTAAAATCGCCTCTGATTCCCTCACCTCCTCACTCTATTTGGAACAGGATGTTATTGGATTAACACATGCCGAAACTGCGATCGCTTTATGTTTGCAATCAGTGTGGTGCTGAGTCTGCTCAATATTTTGGGCGATGTCCTTTTTGTAGCAGTTGGAACTCCATGGTTGAGCAGGTTGCCGCACCCTCAGCCGCGACCCCTGCCCGTGCTGGTACCGCTGCCGCTTCACGAGCCAGCACCAAAGCCCGAAAGTCGGGTCAAGACGCTCCACCCCAGGCGATCGCCGCTCTCACCCTGCCCCAAATCAGCGATCATCCCCAGACCCGCCTCTCCTCTAGCTACGTCGAGTTAGACCGGGTATTGGGGGGCGGCATTGTCCCCGGTTCTCTGGTATTGATTGGGGGCGACCCAGGCATTGGCAAATCTACCCTATTGCTACAAGTAGCAACCCGTCTGGCAGAACGCTATCGAGTGCTGTATGTCTGTGCTGAAGAGTCAGGTCAACAGGTGAAGTTGCGAGCACAGCGGTTGGGTGTCACGGGAAGAGAGAAGCAAGAAGAAGGAAGCGAGAAGAGGCGCGATTTATCGCGTCTGCACCAGTTAGGAGAGACGCAAGAAGAAGGAAGCGGGAAGAAAGAAGAAGGAAGCGAGAAGCGAGAAGGAGTAGATTCGGTTACGTCTAGTCTGTATTTGATGCCGGAGACGGATCTGGAAACGGTCTTGTTGGAATTGGAGTCGCTGCGTCCTCAAGTGGCAGTGATTGATAGCATCCAGGCACTTTATTTTGCGTCGCTCAACTCCGCTCCGGGGTCAGTCGCTCAGGTGCGGGAATGTACCTCGGCGTTGATGCAGGTTGCCAAACGGGAGCACATTACCCTATTTATTGTGGGACACGTCACTAAGGAAGGGGCGATCGCTGGACCCAAGGTGTTGGAACACCTGGTCGATACCGTCCTCTATTTTGAGGGCGATCGCTTTGCCAGTCATCGCTTGTTGCGATCGGTCAAAAACCGCTTTGGCGCGACTCACGAACTGGGTGTGTTTGAGATGGTCGATCGCGGCTTAGAGGAGGTGCTGAATCCCTCGGAGTTGTTTCTGGGTAGCCGCGACGAGCACAGCTCTGGCACAGCTACGATTGTTGCCTGTGAGGGCACTCGTCCGTTAGTGGTCGAACTACAGGCATTGGTCAGCCCCACCAGCTATGCTTCTCCGCGTCGCTCCACCACGGGAATTGAGTACAACCGTTTTTTACAAATCCTGGCGGTGTTGGAGAAGCGAGTGGGAATTCCGCTGTCTAAGCTGGATGCCTATGTCTCCTCGTCCGGGGGGCTAAACGTGGGGGAACCTGCCGCCGATCTGGGGGTGGCAATCGCGGTTGCTGCCAGTTTTCGCGATCGCGTCGTTGATCCGGGAACAGTCTTAATTGGGGAAGTAGGCTTGGGAGGGCAAGTCCGATCGGTGTCTCAGTTAGAACTACGGCTGAAAGAAGCCGCAAAATTGGGATTCAAACGAGCGATCGTGCCTGCCCATCAAGCCAATGTCAGCTCGGAGCTAGAGGTGATTCCTGTGGCACGAGTCGTGGATGCGATCGCCACCGCCTTAGCAGGAAGCGTTGCTGAAACCGAGGCATAAACCCCTCACCCGCCTAAACATAGCTCTCATTCCCAAGGTTCTAAGGATCTGATGTTTCTCCCCACTCTGGAGCGGGGCATATTTAAGAACAAAGAATGAATTTTCGCACTTCAGCTCTGCCCAAAGGTGAGTACGATTCAGATGACCCAGATCCCTCTGCCCGATAATGAGCTAGATCGGTTGCGAGCATTGTTGCAGTGCAAGATTTTAGATACGGCTCCAGAAGTAGCATTTGATGATTTTGTTCGTCTTGCAGCCCAGATTTGCAATACCCCCATAGCACTCATCAGTCTGATCGATTCAGAGCGGCAGTGGTTTAAAGCCAAAGTCGGTTTAGATGCGGCTGAAACCTCTCGAAATATCGCCTTTTGTGACTACGCTATCCTTCAATCTGATCCGCTGATTGTTCCTGACACGCTTTTAGACCCACGCTTTCAGAACAATCCCCTGGTGACAGGTGAACCCTATATCCGCTTTTACACCGGAGTGCCATTGGTGACGCTGGAGGGATACAGGCTAGGAACGCTTTGTGCGATTGACAAGGTTCCCAGGGAGTTGAAACCCGACCAGCTTGAAGGATTAAAAATCCTTGCACGCCAGGTGACCAGGCAATTGGAACTGCGGCGTCATCTTTCAGATTTAGAACACACCCTGTTTGAACGTCAGGCATCCCGGCAGACAGGGCAGATGCTACAACCGCCCAGTCTGGCACGGAGAATGCTTTGGGGGGCTGTCCTTGGGGTCGCCGTTGGAGCTTCCCTCGCTACCTTCCAATTGATTGGGGCGATCGCCTCTGCAATCACCACCCATGCGTTAGAGTCTACAGGTCAGTCCGGTTGGCTGGTCTGGCTGATGACCGGGTTGCAGGGACTCACTCACACTCTACCGGGGCTAAATCAGCAGGGGTTACTCATCGTGCCGCTGATTGTCTGGCTCCTCTACCGCGGTATGTATCAGCAACAGCGAATCAAAGATGTTCTCAAGACAGAACGTGACTTTACAACCGCAATCCTGGATACGGTGGGTGCGTTGGTCGTCGTGTTTGATGTTCAAGGCAAAATTGTTCGATTTAACCGCACCTGTGAGCGCATCACGGGCTATTCCTTTGAGGAGGTCAGAAACAGGTCGGTTTGGGACGTTCTCTTACCAACGGACGAACGGGCAACGGTTCAAGCCCAATTTGCCAACTTACAACCAGACCAATTTCCCAGGGCATACGAAGGGAGTTGGCTGACCAAACAAGGGCAAGAGCACCCGATCGCCTGGGTGCAGACTGCCCTACTAGATCCGTCGGGGGCGGTGCAATACGTTATTGCCACTGGGTTAGACATGACTGATCGCCGACAAGCTCAGGCAGCGAGTTCCCAACTGGCAGCCATTGTCGAATCCTCAAACGACGCTATTATCGGCATTGCTTTAGATGGCAGCATTCAAAGTTGGAACGCCGGAGCAGAGCGCATCTACGGCTATTCACAGGCTGAGGTTTACGGTAAATTGATCACCCTGTTGACCGTACAATCTGACTCAGACCCAGACCTCGCAACCACGGATTATCCGTCTATCGCTCAATTTTTAGAGCGGCATGAGACGCAACACGTCCGAAAGGATGGCAGGTGGATTCATGTGTCGTTAACCCCATCTCCGATTCGAGCTATAGATGGCAGAGTCATAGGAACTTCTATCATTGCCCGTGACACGAGTGCTCAAATGGCAATGGAACGCATGAAAGATGAGTTTATTGCCATGGTCAGCCATGAACTGAGAACTCCGTTGGCATCTCTCAGGGGATCGTTAGAGTTGTTATTAACTGGAAGACTAGGAGAACTATCCCACAAAGGGCAACGGATGTTGGAGATAGCGTTAGCGAATTCAAATCGATTGATCTCCCTCATTAATAACATTTTGGATGTTGACCCGAACAACTATCAGTTGTCAAAACGATCCTGTGACATTGCAGATATTATTCAGGCGGCTTTGGAGTCAGTTCGGGCGATCGCCAACGAAGCAGAAATCTCAATTTCAACATCGACTATCTCAGCCCTGATGTACGCCGATTCTACGCGGCTTACTCAAGTATTTGAACAGTTGCTCCAAAATGCGATTAAGTTCTCATCTAAACATGGCAGAGTCACCATTACTGTTGAGCCATTCGTAGAGCCATCCACCGCAAAGAATGACTCGAATAATATCTCGGATACCTCTCCCGAAACACACATTTTGATTCGAGTTGAGGATCAAGGAATTGGTATTTCCACTGACAGATTGGAGACCGTGTTTGAGCGTTTTCACCAGGTTGATGCCTCGAACGCTCGTATCAGAGGAGGCACAGGGTTAGGACTGGCAATTTGCCGCAACTTAGTAGAACAGCATCAAGGACGTATTTGGGTCGAGAGTTGTTTAGGTGTAGGCAGCACGTTTTATGTCGTCTTACCTTGCATGACCATATTACGCCAAGCAAATGCACTCCTCCCGGTCAAGGTCTTGCCTCACACCAATATATTGCCTCATCAAAATTGGGCAGACTTAAAACAAGAGGGTGATTAAAAAATTCGGCATCAATCATCAACTTTAAGGTTGGCGATCGCGACCCCTTCTTTGATTAGAAATAGCAGTCAATCCAATGACATGCAATGCCATAACAAAAGTTAGGACGGGGCGCAGTCCCCACACCCCCTCCTAGGCTTGAGGCGTAGCACTATAACTATGAATTGTTAATCTGTTTCGCTCAAATATTACTCCAGGATATGAAAACCCAAAAACAAACTATGGCTCATATGGATCATTCTGAGCAACAGCACAACCTCTGGCAAATAGGCGATGATTTATCTGAAAAATCGGATGACATTACTTCCATTGTGAGTTATGAGTTACGAGCACCGTTGACCTCCATTCGGGCTGCCCTTGGACTGTTACTCACAGGAATGATGGGGACGCTTTCACCCAAAGGGCAACGGATGTTAGAAATTGCACTGAGCAACACCGATCGCCTGATGAAGGTCGTGGAAATGCTAGAGGATGACTCGGAATTGTCTCACGATGCCAATCCTGTTGCAGTGCCTTTAGACGTAGAAGTGGATGAACTCAAGCCCTTACCCCATGCCCAAACAGGACACAAGCGAATTTATTATGACCGCTTGACTGGGCTACCCAACCGCACATTGTTTATGAGTTCGTTGCGTCAGGCGATCGCTCGGACTCAACACGCTCCCAAGCATTCCTTTGCGGTACTGATTGTCGCACTCGATCGGTTTCAGGTTGTCAGCGATAGTCTGGGACGAATGGCAGGCGAGCAATTGTTGGTGGCGATCGCCCAGCAGTTGGCAACCTATGTAGAGTCGTTTGGCGTGTTAACCCGATTGCAGGATAGCGAGTTTGCCATTCTGATTCATCAAGTGCAGACAGTAGATGAAATTTTTGCGATCGCCTCTGAGATTCAGCGGCGGTTAAGCTGTCCCTTCAGGCTCTACCAACAAGAGATCTTCTTGACGGCTAGCCTGGGCATAACCTGGGGACAACAAGGCTATGAACACCCTGAGGACGTGTTACATGACGCTGCAACAGCGTTGCATCGCGCTCAGGCGCGGGGTGGCAACTGTTACGAGATGTTTGATGCTCAGGTGCGGCGTGAGGCGATTTCGCGGTTTCAGATTGAGACTGATTTGCGGATGGCGTTGGAGCGGCATGAGTTTCAACTGCATTATCAACCTGTGATGTCTCTGACGAGTGACCAGGTTGTTGGGTTTGAGGCATTGCTACGGTGGTTCCATCCCGAGGAGGGGTTGGTTTCTCCGGCTAAATTTGTGCCCATTGCTGAAGAAGCGGGACTGATTCACCCAATTGGGCTATGGGTGTTGCGGCAAGCCTGTGAGCAGCTACGTCGCTGGCAGCAAGAGTTTCCGTTAGAGCCACCGCTAACCATGAATGTGAACCTGTCTGCCCAACAACTCTCGCAACCAAACCTGATTGAGGAAGTAGCTACCATTTTGCGAGAAACGGCGATCGCCCCCAACACGTTGAAGCTGGAGATCACAGAAACCTCGATTATGAGCAGCCCAGAAACGGCGATCGCGACCTTAAAGCAGTTGCAGGCGTGTGGCATTCAGTTGTGTGTGGACGATTTTGGTACGGGATATTCGTCTCTGTCCTATTTACACCGCTTCCCACTGGATACGCTGAAAATTGATCGTTCCTTTGTCAATCGGATTGACTCGGAAGTGGAGCAGTTGGAGATTGTGCAGGCGATCGTTAAACTTGCCTGGAATTTGGGCATGAATGTCGTCGTTGAAGGCGTAGAAACCCTGAAGCAGTACGCCCAACTTAAAGCGTTGCGGTGTGACTATGCTCAGGGCTATTTCTTCTCAAAACCAGTGAGCGCAGAAGCCGCAGTCTCATTCCTTCAGCAAAAGTTGGCAATGGCTCACGCCCATCAACCACACTAGGCGAAAGAATTAGTACAATTGTATTAACCTGTACTACCTTCATTGCGGTCTAGAGCAATCGCCTGAATCCTATGCAACTGTTGATGCATAAACCTCTGTGGCTTCATCCGCACGCCCTGATCCATCACCGCCCGTCTGACACAATTTTTGTCGTCCACCGCTTGCAACAGCAACGCGGTACCAATGCTCTGGTCTTGTTGACAGCACCCCAAGACGCTGACCCATCAGAGCGATATTTGCTGGCTCAATGCGATCGCGCCTGGTGGCACCACTTTACTCGACCTCGCCCCGTAATTGACCAGGGAACCTCTATCTGGATTGACCAACCGCAAAACCAGTTGGCGATCGCGGGTTCTGGTGATGCCCAACGGTTAGAACTCAATGAGGTGCGCGAGGCTGCCCTAAATTTTGCGGAGGCGTTTGGCGGTGAGATTATCCAGGTCAGTTCAGAGACACTGCTGCGGTGGGATTTGATATAGCGATCGAGCCACTATTGGATTTTAGATATTGCACGGTTTATGGCTGGGTGCATCTAGTACAGCAAAAAATAAGTTTTGAAAGGGGTGAAGGGGTGAAACCCCTTCTTGGGGGCGAAGCCCCCAAACCCCCTACATTGCAGAACTTTGTGTTCGCAACACTAGTGATTGAGAACTGAACTCGGCGAATGAATTCGCGGCGATTGGAGCAAATTCCGCCGACGTGGACTGAGGGTTTTAATCGCCACTCCCCTAACCGTCAAATGCACCCCTTATGGCTGGTTTCTGAGGCTCTGCTTCTACTGGTTATTTGAAGCTACCTGAAGAACGGGCGATTACAAGGGGTGGCAGATGAGCTTTAATTTATTTAGAACTTGTGCACTTGAAGTCTAAATCTTTAATCCTCTCTTGTCCCCTGAGCAGGGGGAAATCCTGGCAGTCCGCGTTTTAAGAGGGTTTGCTAACTGCGTAAGGTCTGTTATAGCCGTAGCCACCTCAGTTAAGACAAGGTACTCGACAGGACAGACGCGATGCATCGCGTCTCTCGGCAGGACTCAAATTCAATGTCCTAACGGTTTTGGCGATCGCTACATTTATAGCTTTGGTCAAAAAGCTCAGGACTTTGCCGCCAAATCCTGATCCAAAACTCACGTTATTTAGCCGATTGGGTCGCACTACACTCACTCATCTGACGGACATTCCCTTTTGCTTTATCCTTCTTTCTCTCCACAATGAAACGGTATTGGTTCATTGGGTTGTTGTTATGGATTGCGTCGGCACCTCCGGTCAGTGCCCAGTTGCCCAATCCAGTGCTGCCGAGAGAGCCAGACCCGCTGCCTCCCTCTCAGCCTGAACCAACTGCGCCCGATCTGGTTGTACCTGATCCCCCAGTCGCGCCTCCAGTAGAGATTCCAGGAACGATTTGGGTCGAACGGTTTGAGTTTGAGGGCAACACTGCCTTTAGCGATCGCCAACTGGCGGAGGTGACCCAACCCTTTGTGGGGCGCGAGATCTCGTTTGCAGAATTGCTGCAAGCGGAGGCAGCGGTGGCGCAACTCTACACCACCAACGGGTTTATTAACTCTGGAGCCGTGATTCCAGCAGGGCAGACCTTGAGCCGATCGGGGGCGATCGTCACCGTTCAAGTGATCGAGGGGGGAGTCGAAGCCATTCAAGTCAGCGGTAATCGTCGCCTGGACTCGGCCTATGTGCGATCGCGTCTGGCACTGGCGACGCGCACTCCACTGAATCGCGATCGCCTGTTAGAAGCGTTGCAACTATTACAGCTTGATCCATTGATTGAAACGATTTCAGCCGAGTTGCAGGCGGGAACCCGCCCGGAGCAGAGTTTGTTGGTGGTGCGAATCCAGGAGGCAGATTCAAGTCGGGTGGAGGTGTTTGCGGATGATGGGCGATCGCCCAGTGTGGGAGAGTTTCGGCGGGGGATCACACTGGAGCAGCGGAATCTGACAGGGTTGGGCGATCGTCTGGAGTTGACCTATACCAATACGGAAGGCAGCAGCCAGGGAGATGTGAGTTACACCGTGCCCCTGAATCCGCGCAATGGCACGCTTCAGGCGCGGGTGAGCCTGTCTGACACCCGTGTTGTGGAGGAACCGTTTGAGGAAATTGACATCACAGGTGATTCGCGTCTTTATGATCTGACCTATCGCCAACCGATCGTGCAAACGCCCAATCAAGAATTCGCTTTGGGGCTAACTTTTTCTCGGTCTGAGAGTGAGACGTTTTTGCTGGGTGAACCCTTTCCCTTATCGCCAGGCTCCAATGCTGAGGGAGAGACGCGCATAACGACCCTGCGTGTCTTTCAAGAGTTTGTCCAACGGAATGCTCAAGATGTGTTTGCAGCGCGATCGCAGTTCAACATTGGACTGGATTGGTTTGATGCAACGCGCAATACCGATGCGCCCGATAGCCGCTTTTTATCCTGGCGAGGACAGGCACAATACGTGCGATCGCTGGCTCCAGATACCTTTTTACTGGTGCGATCGGATGTGCAACTGGCAGATGATGACCTGGTGCCGCTGGAACAGTTTGGTGTGGGTGGTTTGAATAGCGTGCGGGGCTATCGTCAGGATGCACTGTTGACCAATAATGGACTGTTGACCTCGGTGGAAGTGCAACTTCCGGTGTTGCGGGTGCCGGATGTGAACGGGGTGTTACAAATCGTCCCATTTCTTGACCTGGGGATAGGATGGGATGACACAGTTCTGATCCCGGATGCATCATCCACAACGTTAGTATCCACCGGGGTTGGGTTACTTTGGCGGATGGGTGATTCCCTGCTGATACGACTTGATTACAGCATTCCTTTGACCGATTTAGCCTCTGACTCGCTGACTCAAACGGATGACCGTTTCTACTTTCAGTTCAGTTACTCTCCCTTTTAAAGGTTAGTCAAGCTGATGATGCCTGTGCTCTTTTTTGACCGACGCCTTTCCCTATCTCAATCGATATCTCAATCGGCGACGACATTGCGCCCCACAAGGAGCTTTAGCCTCCTGGCGATCGCCTTTCCCCTGGTTGTGTTGGGTATGGCTTCGCCCACCGCAGCCCAATTGACACCTGACAATAGTTTGGGCAATGAGCGATCGCAAACTCTACCCACTACGATCAACGGCTCACCAGCAACGCAGATTGAGGGTGGAGCAAGACGAGCAACGGCTCTATTTCACAGCTTTCGAGAGTTTAACGTAGGCAGGGGGCAGCAGGTCTATTTCGCCAATCCGACCGGGGTACAAACCATCCTGACTCGTGTCACGGGGGGCGATCGCTCCACCATTGCTGGAACACTGGGCGTTCAGGGAACCGCAAACCTGTTTCTGCTCAATCCCAACGGCATTGTGTTTGCCCCAGAGGCACGGTTAGATCTGCGAGGTTCCTTTATTGCGTCCACCGCAGATGGGGTGGTGTTCAATGGAGGGGAATTCAGCGCGACGAATCCTCAGGCTCCGCCCCTGCTGACGGTGGCGATTCCTGTAGGGTTGCGGTTTCGGGAAAATCCAGGGGCGATCGTCAACCAATCGATCGCACAGCAGGTGGTGAATGAGGTTCCTACGGTTGGGTTAGCAGTCGATCCGGGACAGGCGATCGCCCTACTGGGGGGTGACGTCCGACTGGACAACGGCATTATCACAGCCTCCCAGGGAACGGTACATTTGGGCAGTGTGACGAGTCCGGGTGTGGTTGGGGTGGCGGCAACTCCTACCGGGCTAACGCTGAACTACAATAACATCCGCACCTTTGGCAGGATTGGTCTGTCGGGTGCGGCATCGGTCAACACCGTTGGGGTGGGGGGTGGAGCGATTCAAATCCGGGGGGGCAATGTGTTGATGCGCGATCGCACCAATCTTGTAGCAGACACCCTGGGAACCGTGGACGGACGAGGCATCACCATTCATGCAACTCGGTTTCGCGTGCAAGACCGGGCATTCATCGGCATGTCAACCATTGGCGCAGGAGCAGCAGGCGATTTAACCATTCGCGCTACAGAGTGGGTAGATTTGCGGGGGGCAGGGTTTGAGACGTTTCAACGACTCTTTGTGGACCCGATTATTGAGGGCACCATCCCCAATTTGTTTGATCGGGAGGGGGTCATTTCTTCAGGAACGTTGGGAAGTGGCAACGCTGGAGATATCGAAATTACGACTCCGCGACTGAGGTTAACTAACGGTGCCGTTCTCCTTAGCCCCACCCTGAGCACAGGTGCCGGAGGGAGTATTTCCATTCGAGCGGCTGAGTCAGTCGATGTGAGTGGGTCTGGTGTTTTGACAACGGCTCTAGCTGAGGGAAACGCCGGACAGTTGACGATTAACACCCGTAACTTTGTGATGCGGGATGAATCGCTCGTCAGCACAGCAACCTTTGCAGCAGGCAATGGTGGAAATCTGACCGTCAATGCAGTTGAGTCTGTACGGCTATTTGAAGTTCGTGAGGTGACGCAGTTCGGTACGAGTCTGGCGACATCAACAATTGGGGGAACGGGGGATGCAGGGGATTTGCGGATCAACACGCGATCGCTCCTGGTGCAAGGTGGCGCGACCATTACCTCCGCTAGCGGTGCAACAGCAACGGATCGGCTGATTCCAGCAGAGGGAGTTGGGGGCAATCTGACGGTGAATGCCACCGACTCAATTACGGTCATCGGGACTTCTGTCGGACCTGATCCCAGTGAGCCATCCTCTCGTAGTCAAATTGTGACAGCAACCGCAGGTAGTGCCGATTCGGGAGATTTGCGCATCAACACACGCCGTCTCCTGGTGCAGGATGGGGGGGCGATCGGAGCCTCGACCGTTGGCTCTGGCACGGGTGGAGATATTTTGATTCGCGCCACTGAGTCAGTGAATGTGATCGGCGCAGTTCCTCCCGGAGACTTTCTCACGGGCATTGCCACGTCGTCTGGTGACATTCTGGTGGGAGAACGATTTACCACCAATCCCACGGGTAATGCTGGAAACATCGTTCTACGAACGAGCCGATTGAGCTTGCAAAACAGAGCCATTATCAATGTGGAAAGCATAGGCATTGGCAATGCAGGCACTATTACTTTGGCGGCGGATCAGATTGTGCTCGACAGTCGGAGCAGCATTGTTGGGGATACGGGGTCTGGAACGGGAGGAAACGTCAATCTGCGATCGCAACTCCTTCAATTGCAGGGCAGAAGCCGCATCAGCACCGATGCTGGGGAGTCTAACGGGGGGAACATTGCGATCGATAGTCAATTTGTGATTGGCTTTCCCTCACAAAACAGCGACATCACCGCCAATGCCCGAACAGCGCAAGGTGGCAGGGTTACAGTGAATGTTCCCTACATTTTTGGCATCGCTCCGCTGACCCGTGAACAATTGCGATCGCGTCTGGGTTTAACCGAAGCCGAGTTTGCTGAGTTACAGGTTAACCCTGCTCGCCAACTGCCCAGCAACGACATCACCGCCATCTCTCAAACCACCCCCAATCTCTCTGGAACGGTGATCTTCAACACATCGGGCATCAATCCGGCACAGAGTCTGGTGGAGTTGCCCCAGACCGTCGTTGATCCGAGTACGCTGATTGCAGCAAATCCCTGTGTTCAGGCAGAAGGACGTAGCGAGTTTGTGGTGACAGGACGAGGGGGCTTGCCACTCAATCCGAATGACACATTAAGCAGTCAGGGAAGTGGCTATCCCTGGGTGGAAGCGGTGGGTGGAAGTGAAGTAATCGGCGATCGGGAGTCAGGAGAAGGAGTAGCAGCGTGGAGCGGTGAAGCAGAAGAAGAGCCAATTCAGGCTGCTCAAGGTTGGGTGATGACCAACACAGGGGAAGTGACACTGGTGGCAGACAATCTAGAGAGGCAGGGGCGATCGCCCCATACGGCAGCTCGCTGTTTACCCCGGTGAAGTAGCAATGGCAGCAGATAGCACTGATCGCTTTGGTCAGAAAGCTTATGACAAAGACAATGGTTCAAACACTGATTCTGGGAAGGCTTTCTGATACCAATTTGAATTGGCTTCGCTGCACCTGATTCCGTAAGGGCGTTTCGCGAAACGCCCCTACCCACTGATCTGCCACAATCAAACATTAAATCGGTATGACTCGCCTCCGCCGCATCAAATGGGGCTACGGCTATAAACCCTAAAATCCAAGATCCAAAATCTAAAATCCAAAATGGTATGAGCTTCCTCCATCCCCCATTCATCCAGCATTTATTCAGGTGGTTCCGCTTGAGGCGTCTTGCTCCGTTGCTGTTGATGGTGCTGTTTTTGGTGGGGTTAGCCGTGCCCGTCATGGCTCAACGGCAGTCGTCCACAACGGGTCTGGAGTTGATGCAACAAGCGCAGCGACTCAATCAGCAACGACGCTATCAAGAGGCGATCGCCCTGTTACAACAGGCAGCCCAGCAGTTTGCCACCCAGCCCGACCTGTTAAATCAAGCAACTGCCCTCAGCAATTTAGCCACTGTGTATGCTCACGTCGGTGCATGGCAATCCGCTAATGGGGCGATCGCCACCAGTTTGGAACTGCTCCAGGCTGCACCGACAACCACCGAACAGCAGCGGATTTTGGCAACGACCTGGGAGATTCAAGGGATTTTGCAGCTAGAACAGGGCAATGCTCAAGCCGCGTTAACCAGTTGGACTCGTGCGGCTCGCGAATACGAGGAGTTGGGCACCGACCATACCACATTTCAAAATCGGCTCGTGTCTATTCAAATCCAGCAGGCTCAAGCCTTTCAGGTGTTGGGGCTGATGCCACGAGCATGTCAAACTCTGTTAACCGCCCTTCAAATCACGACATTGACCTGTGAAATCACCCCTGACACGTTAACGGCCCTCAACCGTTCCTCATCGCTGGAGTCAATTCAGGCGATGAATGCCCTGGGGCATGTGTTGCGAGTCCTGGGTCACCTAGAGGCATCCCAACAGGTGCTCTCGCTGGCATTACAACAAGCCCAACCACTCGGTCAACGCCAACTGATCGCTGCCATCCAGTTACATCAGGGCAATACCCTACAGGCGATCGCCAATCAACCAACTTTAGCCCCAGATCAAGTAGCACAACTCACTCAGGCAGCACTGACCGCTTATCAACAGGCAGCACAGCAAGCGACACAAGCCGAAACCAAACTACAAGCGCAACTCAATCAACTGAGCCTGATCCTCCAACAAGGGGATTTGGACACCGCTCAAACCTTGGGGCAAACCCTGACTCCACAAGTCACCCAACTGCCTGCAAACCGCTCTGGCATCATTGCTCGGATTCACCTGGCAGAGCAGTTGCTGCAATTGGCGACGCGATCGCCCATTCCGCCAAACCTGCGCGATTTACCAGCCCTCCTGGCGGAAACAATGCAACAGGCAGAGCAACTGGGTGATCCGCGTTTGCAAGCCTATGCCCTTACCAGTCAAGCCCGATTTGAAGAACTGCAACACCGCTGGCAAACAGCCGAAGCGATCGCAAATCGTGCACTGACACTGGCTCCGGTCGCTCAATCCCCCGACATTAGCTATCAGGTCTTTTGGCAACTGGGACGGATTCAGAAAGCAAAGGGCAACCGAACTGAGGCGATCGCCCAGTATTCCCGTGCCGTGGAGGTGTTAAAGTCACTGCGGGGAGATCTGGTGGCGACTACCTCCGATGTGCAGTTTTCCTTTCGTGAGCGAGTAGAGCCGATTTACCGGGAATTGGTCAGCCTCCTACTCGACGAAGCCTCCCCCAGTGAAGCCAATCTGCGACAAGCCCGACAGGTGATCGAATCGCTGCAACTGGCAGAGCTAGACAATTTCTTTCGGGATGCCTGCGCTGATACGGTGCCGCTGTCGATTGACGAGATCGATCCCACGGCTGCCGTGCTGTATCCCATCATCTTGAGCGATCGCCTGGAGATCATCCTGGCACTACCAGGGCAAACCCTACAGCATTACGTTGTGTGGCAGTCTCAGGCTGATTTAGAACGGGTGATCCGCCTTGCACGTAATGCATTGCGTCCTACCGCCTTCGCCGAAGAATACCTGCCCCCGGCTCAACAACTGTACGACTGGCTGATTCGCCCTGCTGAAACTGCACTCACCACAAAAGGGATCAAAACGCTGGTCTTTGTGCTGGATGGGGCTTTACGCAATATCCCAATGGCAGTTTTGCATGATGGACAACGGTTTTTAATTGAGAGCTATAACCTGGCACTGACATCGGGGCTACAACTGTTGTCTCCTCAGCCGTTACAGAGCCGTTCTTTGAGTGCCCTGGTTGGTGGATTGAGTGAAGCCAATCAAGGGTTTGACCCATTGCCTGCCGTAGAGCAAGAAATCACTCAGGTCAGCCGCGAAGTGCCCACAGAGATCCTGCTCAATCAGCAATTCACTCCCACCAACCTGCAACAGCTCATCATCGATCGCCCCTTTCCTATCTTGCATCTCGCGACTCATGGACAGTTCAGCTCATCAGCAGAGCAAACTTTCCTGCTGACCTGGAACGATCGCCTTACCGTTCGCCAACTCGACGCTCTACTGAAATCACGCGATGAGGTCAATTCACCCCCCATTGAGCTATTGATCCTGAGTGCCTGTCAGACAGCAGCAGGAGATCAGCGGGCAACGTTGGGCATGGCGGGCATTGCCATTCGCTCTGGAGCACGCTCCACCCTGGCGAGCCTCTGGCTGGTCAACGACCAACCCACGGCTGATCTGGTGAGTGAGTTTTATCGCCAGTTTGCTAAAGCACGAGTCAATCGGGCGGCAGCCCTGCGTCAGGCACAACTCAAACTGCTGGCAAACCCTGAATCGCAGCATCCCTTCTATTGGGCAGCGTTTGTGCTCGTGGGCAACTGGTTGTAGCTAGTCGGGGCGATCGCCCAGAGTATAGACCTACACCGTGAGAGGCACGATTCATCGCATCTGTCCTGTTGAGTACCTTTCATTCGACGCCCGTCCTAACCAACCCTTCGTTGCCATATATAGCCCTACGCATGTGCATAGGACATAAGGGGGTGTGGGGGCTGCGCCCCAGCCAGGGGTTCCACCCCTGCACCCCGTCCTAACCTTAGTGAGTACTGCTATATAAAAAGAAACCGTAAAGATGTGTGCATATTTGGAGGGGAGTTAACGTCTAAATAGATAATTGAGGGATATATTCTGCTGACATCACCACGGTGTGTCTTTAATAAATTCTGTTCTATAACAACCGTTGAGACATCTGGAATCAAGGGATTTGGGGGTTTCCCCTCAGTCCGGGGTTATACCCCTAAACCCGTTCTACCAGTCCTAAGACTGCTATGGAGCGTTTATCAAAAATTTGTGAACCGGGGGCATAGTGGCTCTTGTTATCAGTTCAAAGATTTATCCCTATACTCTGTCCTCAATGGAGGTCGAAGGCTCTTAATCTGATGCCGCTTTTATCAAAGGCAGCGTTGCAAAAAGCGACTTCACAGCCATTTAGGATTACGTCCGTTTCGGGTGCCCTGCGATCGCCCCTATGTGATCTCGGTCGTGTTGTTCAACCATTGCGAGGTGTTGAATTGTGTTACTTCAATTACCCAAACTCAGGATCTTACTAGCAGGGCTGCTGATCTACGGATTGCTGCCGTTCTCAGTGGTGGCAGTTGACGCTAGAGCAGCAGAGATTGGATTTGAGCCGTCACCCGACAACGGTCGCCCTAATCGCACAACAGCGGGAGGCTCTCGCAACCCCGGTTATTGCCCTAACGATCGCTCTGTCAGCCAGCCTTTAGCCGCTGTGCCATCGACTCAGTCCGCTACAGGGCAGGCTGCCAGCCAGACGGTTGATCCCCTGGCTGTTCAAATTCAGGTGCCAGAAACCTCTGCCCGCGCTGCTGAGTTTAGCCTGTTTGATGAGTCAGGTCGGGGAGTGTATCAGACCCGCCTGGCGTTGGAGCAACCTGGCATCATTCGGATTGCCCTCCCAGAAGCTGCTTCTCAGTTGCAGTCCAATCGTCGATATCGCTGGGTCTTTTCGTTGATCTGCCAGCCCGACGATCGCTTACAAGACCGTTCTGTTTCTGGGTGGATCCAACCAGCCCAACCTTCTACAACACAAAATTAAGTTATTCAACGATTGACTAAAATTGGGTTAATGTGGACTGAAATTCACAAGTCCATCATTTGGGGTCACGCAGGTTACAAACAGGGGCACGGACTTCTCGGCTGAGAGCAAACATTAGGCTTTTAACTGTAGCGATCGCAGCGCACCAGGTTTTATCAATCGTGTGGAAACAACAACTTAAACGGCTTGAGCAGTGGCGCAGTCTCGGCATCACAGCCGTGGCGGTGTCATGTTTGACGATTGGTTTACGACTCACCGGGGGGTTGCAAATTCTAGAATGGACGGTGCTCGATCGGTTCTTTCAGCATCGCCCACTGGAGGCACCCGATTCGCGCATTGTGTTGGTCACGATCGAGGAAGCGGATATCACCCGGTTGCAACAGTGGCCCATCTCAGATGCAACCTTAGCCGACGCACTGGAGCGTATCAAGCAACAGCAACCCAGAGTGATCGGGTTAGATATTTATCGTGATCTTCCGGTTGAACCAGGACATGATCAGTTGGTCACGCTGTTTCGATCGACCCCCAACCTGATTGGCATTGAGAAGGTGACCTCTGGCGTAGAAGGTCAGACGATACGAGATGGTTTCCCCGATGGGGCGATCGCTCCCCCACCCATCCTGGCAGAGCAGGGACAGGTGAGTGCCAGCGACCTGGTGCTCGATGACGATGGCACCCTGCGGCGAGTGCTGCTCTCCCTGGAGAACGCTGATGGGGAGACAGTTCTGGGCTTAGGCAGCCGATTGGCACTGATCTATTTAGCAGCAGAGGGGATTCAGATTGAGACGATCAACCCCGATCGAGGGCATGTTCGTCTCGGCAAAGCAGAATTTTTTCGGCTACAAGCCAATGATGGGGGCTATGTCCGCACTGATGTGGGTGGCTACCAAATTCTCTCGAATTTTCGGCACTTCCAGCAGGAGTTCACTCGTGTTTCTCTGTCTGACCTGTTAGCAGGACGAGTGCCTGCGGATCTGATGCGCGATCGCATTGTGTTGATTGGCACTACTGCCGCCAGTGTGAGCGATCGCCTCAACGCCCCCCGCCTGGATAACAGCGACAACCTGCCGGGGGTTCCCGGGGTGATGATCCATGCCGACATTACCAGTCAGTTGTTGAGTGCGGCTCTGGAGGGTCGCCCAGTATTGCGAACCTGGTCAGAGGCAGGGGAATGGGTCTGGATCGGAATCTGGGCAGTCGTGGGATCATTTTTGGGGTGGCGGTTTCAATCTCCGCTCCGCACAGGGGTGACGACTTCGGCATTGTGTGGAGGATTGGGAGTCGGATCCTATATTCTCTTTTTGCAGGGCTGGTGGGTGCCTCTGGTGCCAGGGGTGATATCGCTGATGGGGGCAGCGGTGGTGAGCAAGAGTTATCGCCTCTGGAGCCAACTGTTGCAGTCAAAACAGGAATTAAGCGAGTATGCCTCGACGTTGGAACAAAAAGTTGCGGAGCGAACCCAGGAGTTAAACGACAAAAATCAACAACTGGAACAGGCAAAAGAGGCAGCGGAAGCGGCAACCCGCGCTAAGAGCCGTTTTCTTGCTACCATGAGCCACGAACTGCGAACCCCTCTCAACTCTATTATCGGTTTCTCAGAGTTGTTGCTGGAGGACATCCCCGTAAATGCCCCAGAGCATCGCCAGGTCAACATCATTTACCAGAGCAGTTCTCATTTGTTGAATTTGATCAATGATGTGTTGACCATGTCGAAGATCGAATCAGGACGCACTACGCTTAACCTGGACTGCTTTGATTTGCAAGCCTGTGTGGATACATTGGTGCAGATGTTTCGTCAGCAAACCAACTCTAAACAATTACAACTCCTGTGCGATCGCGCTCCCGATGTGCCCCAACTGGTAACTGCCGACGAAGGTAAGCTGCGTCAGGTGTTGCTCAACCTGTTGAGTAATGCAGTCAAGTTCACTGAACAGGGGCAGGTCACGTTGCGTGTCCGAATCGCAGATGAGACGACCACAGCCACCGAGAAAGAGGCAGAGCCATCATCACCATCGCCTGTTTTATTGTTTGAGGTCGAAGATACGGGATGTGGTGTGGCTGAAGCAGAGCTAGACAAGCTGTTTCAACCGTTTGAGCAGACCGAGGCAGGGCGGCGATCGCAACAGGGCACGGGGTTAGGACTGGCAATCAGTCGAGAGTTTGTGCGATTGATGGGAGGCGATATCTCCGTTGAGAGTCGCGTCAATGTCGGGACGACTTTTCGATTCTTAATTCCGGTGCAGGTGGGCGACCTCTCTGAACGGGAGGAGATCTTTAACCATCAGGTGAGGGTTTCTGATGAGCAACCCAAATACCGCATCCTGATCGCTGAAGATAATGTAGTTAACCGCACGTTGTTGACCTACATCCTGGCATCGGCAGGATTTCAAGTCCAGGTGGCAGAAGACGGGGAGGCGGCCATTCAACTCTGGCAAACCTGGCATCCTCACCTGATTTTTATGGACATCAATATGCCTGTCATGGATGGATATGAGGCGACTCGACAGATCAGGGCGATCGAAGCCTCACTGACGACTCCATCCACCTCTACCCCACAGATATCACCGCGAGTGGGGCAATCAGACGAGATTACCGCTCCGACGTGGGCTGACTACAACGGAGACAGTAACTCTAGGGATATTGCCTCCAGTTTTTCCAGTTCCCTCTCGTCGCTGCAAAGCACAGCCCTACCCGCCCACAATCAACCTGCTCGAACTGTGATCATTGCTCTAACTGCCCACACGTTTGATGAAGAACGACAGGCGGCGATCGAGGCAGGATGCGACGACTTGCTCTCCAAACCGTTTAAGAAAGAAGTGTTGTATCAGATGATCACGACTCATCTTTCGGTCAACTACGTGGCGATC
Organism: Oscillatoria sp. FACHB-1407; assembly: GCF_014697545.1. Taxonomy (GTDB): domain Bacteria; phylum Cyanobacteriota; class Cyanobacteriia; order Elainellales; family Elainellaceae; genus FACHB-1407. Next base: position 27,888 of record NZ_JACJSA010000026.1, read on the forward strand.
GACAAAAAAACTGAATCACTCACCTGACGAAAAGCCCACAGGTGAGGCAGTTTCCGGAAGGCTGCCTTGCTCAAATTACAGCCGTGTGCAAGGGGTGCATCTGACGGCTAAGGGAGTGGCGGTTAAAACCGCAGACTTCGGCGTGAGCTCAGTCGAACGCTACCAGAACAAAACCTGCCTACGCCGGTTCAAAACCTCAGTCCCCGTCGGCGGACTTCACTCCAATCGCCGCGAATTCATTCGCCGAGTTCAGTCCCCAATCATTAAATGCACCCCTGCGGAAGCCCTCGTCATTTCTGTCACAATCCCTAGCGCGAATTGCCTGAAGAGGCGAGTGTCCCCACAGGTAGAAGACAGACGTTAGCGATCTTGTTGAAACTGAAGGGATAATTGCAGCGCAACAGGTTGCATGAAGAAAGTAACCGCTCACACTAACTCCCTTTGGACACACCTGACGAATGCTCGATTGGTTCGCTACCTACTGTTGTTTGCACTAGCATGGGCGATCGCTCAAGTTCTTGCCTATTTTGAAACCGTTCTGGTTATATTTATCTTCGCGGCAATTCTGTCATTTTTACTCAACTATCCGGTGAAATGGGCGTGTCGAGTCATACCCCATTGGTTAGCTGTCACATTAGTGTTTCTGATCACCCTCTTCGTTTTCGGTGGGTTGATGGCGACGTTGGGGTTGGCAGCGATCGCCCAAACGCAGCAATTTTTAGAGCAGGCTCCTCAACTGTTGGAATCAGCGATCGCTGTATTAAACGGTCTGCAATCCTTTTTACGCAGCCGCAACATTACAGTCGATTTCAGCACCTTTGAAGCCCAGTTAAGAGAACAAGCCCTTGGCATCATTGGCATGGGATTTGCCACTTTGCAATCAGTCTTATTCAGTCTGCTAGATTTGATTTTGATTGCGGTAGTCAGTTTCTTTATGTTGTTGGATGGTCAACGGCTATGGGGACTGCTGATGAAGCTGTTTCCATCTCATCTTCGGCAGGAGTTAACCGTTGCTATTCAAAAGAATTTTTTGGGTTTCTTTTGGGGTCGTTTTCTACTCTTTCTATTCTTTAGCGCATCTGCATTTTTAGTATTTATTGTGCTTGATATTCCTTATGCGCTAGTGATGGCAGCGATCGCAGGAGTGTTTGATCTGATTCCTGGTATTGGTGCAACCATCGGAATTAGCCTTGTGTGTCTAATCATCTTGCCTCAAGGGATTCTACTATCTCTAAAAGTGTTAATCAGTTGTGTATTGCTACAACAAATTGAAGAAAACTTGTTAATGCCGAGGATTATGCAGGGTTCGATCAATATGAACCCAGTGATCATGTTTTTTGCATTATTAGTTGGGGCACGAGTTGCAGGATTAGTCGGTGTATTTCTCTCCATTCCGATCGCAGGAGTGATTATCAGTTTCCTAGATGTTGATGAAATTCGAGGTGATCAAACAACAACTGAGAGCCAATAACCCTTTGATCGCATCTTTTGACTGTAAGCGACACCAATTTGAACTGAATGGTTTGTCAGTAGCTTCTTGGGCGATCGCTAACCAGAAGTGTGTCATGCTCATCCTTCGGGTCAGACATCCTCTAACTGAGTGTAGATGAAACAAAGGGAGAACCGATGGCATGGTTTTTCAGAGTAGACCTTTTAGAAGCGCGAATTCAATCAGTTCGATATTCGGTAGGGGCAGGTTTTGCTGTCAAATCCATTGCAGAGCGCAGACTCGTCTGCTAAGCCCGCCTATACAGTTTACGAATTTATTCAATCCACGAGCCTAAGCGGTCACGCTCTCGTCATCTTTGCAGTTGACGCTGAAAAAATCACTTTGTAAGTCTAGCCAACAGGGGAAATTGGATGAAGGGGCTAAAGGGAAAGACTGCGTTGATTACGGGTGCGAGTTCGGGGATTGGACAGGCGATCGCCATTCGTCTGGCAGAGGAAGGTTGCAACATTGCGATCAACTATCGCAAAAGTTTGGAGGGAGCCGAAGATACAGAAGACATGGCAATGCAACAGGCTTGCGGTCAAGTGGAAAGCTGTGGCGTTCAGTCACTCCTGGTGCAGGGAGATGTCTCTAATGAGGAAGACATTCGTGAGGTAATGAAGACGGTTGTCGATAAATTTGGGGGTTTGGATATTCTCATCAACAATGCGGGAATCCAAACGGAGCGGGCATCTCACGAAGTCCCCACCGATGAATTCGATCGCGTCATTGGCGTGAATTTGCGCGGTGCTTACCTGTGTGCCAGAGAAACCATCAAACAATTTCTCATGCAACAACGGGGTGGGGTCATTATCAATATTTCCAGTGTGCATGAAGTGATTCCGCGCCCTATGTATGTTAGCTATTCCATCAGCAAAGGCGGTATGGGAAACCTGACCAAAACTCTGGCGTTGGAGTATGCAGATCGGGGCATTCGGGTCAATGCGATCGCCCCTGGTGCCACGATTACACCCATTAATGAAGCCTGGACAGAAGATCCGGCAAAACAAGCCGTCGTTGAGAGCCACATTCCTATGGGACGGGCGGGAACTTCGGAGGAGATGGCTGCTGCTGTCGCATTTTTAGCCTCTGACGAGGCGGCTTACATCACTGGGCAAACTCTGTTCATTGATGGCGGATTAACCCTCTACGCCGATTTCCGAGAAGCCTGGTCTGCGTAATGTAACGTGAATTCGGGATAAGGATTTCGGCGGTTAAAACCGCCACTATCGGAGCAAAACCAACCTGCGTTGGTTCGTCAACTCCTGCCTTTTCCGGAGTCCACATCGGCGGACTTCGTTCTAGTACAGCAAAAAATAAGGTTTGAAAGGGTGAAGGGGTTCCACCCCTTCTTGGGAGCGAAGCCCCCAAACTCCCTACATTGCCGAACTTTGCGTTCGCAACACTAGTAGCGACGAATCCATTCGCCGGGCTCTTAAATGTGGCTACGGCTATATAGCACCTGGCAACCCAAACCCTGCACCTAAAATCATGCCATCATCAGTTGTTGAATCCGTTGCGGTTCTTTGCCTAGCCAGTCGGGATGTTGTGCTGTGCCGTCGAAAATAGAGGACGTTTTAAACGGTTCGTATTCTCCGTTGGCTCCGGCTTCTGCGGTTTTGGCTAATAACGTCTGTACCTGTTCATCGGTCATCGGTTGAAACGTTCTCACTGCCTCAAATGCCTGATCCAGCAACTCTAAACGGTCAATGCCTGTGATTACAACGGAGGTTGGTAGATTCAACGCATAGTGGAGACACTCGATCGGTGTTACAGTCTGCGATCGCAACAGAATCCCATTCGCCATGCTTTTCATACCCAGGATGCCAATGTTGCGTTTGACCAGTTCCGGCACGACCATTTTGGCAAAACTGCGATAATGAGCATCCATCACATTCAGTGGCATCTGCACTGTATCAAAGTGGAATCCCCGACGTTCAGCGACCTCCACCATGTGTAGATGAATCGCCGGATCTTTATGTCCCGTAAAGCCGATAAAACGGAGCTTGCCTGCTTGCTTTGCTTCGAGTAGGGCAGCGTGGGCACCTTCTGGCTCAAAGATGCGGTTTGGGTCTTCAAATCGCAAAATTTCGTGGTGTTGCACCAGATCAACATGATCCACTTGCAGACGTTGGAGCGACTCATCCAACTGTTTCGCTGCTTCTTCCTTAGAACGACCGTCAATTTTAGTCATGAGAAATACTTTGTCGCGATAGCCATCGCGCAACGCCTTCCCCATGCGGCTTTCACTGGCTCCGTAGTTGTAGTCCCAGCAATTATCCATAAAGGTGATGCCACGGTCGATCGCTGTGCGAACGAGGCGAATGGCTAAGGCTTCATCTACGTGTTTGAGGCTGAGATGCCATCCTCCCAGCCCGATCGCCGAGACTCGCTCGCCTGTGCTGCCGAGTTCTCGATATTGCATCTCTGAGTTAGACATAAGTTCCTGTGGTCGTTTTGGCGTTTTGCAGATCGTTTAGCTCAACCGCATCATGGCTACAAAAGAGGGTGACATCGTGGCGATCGCGCACTAGCTCCCGGAGTCGATTCTGGTTATATAACCGCATTGCCCGGTTGACCTCCATCAACGTCTGGTAAGCCCGCAATCCGGGAGTACAGCGGTATTGAGCATCCATTTCATGACGATAGAAGTAAGCATCTCCTGCGTGGAGCAGCCATCCGTTTGAGGTCTGAATCGCAATTCCGGCGTGCCCTTTGGTATGACCCGCCAGCGGAATAAAGAGAATCTCTGGTGGTAGCCCCTCTAGCTGACGGACTGCCTCAAAGCCAAACCAGGGTTCCCCGGATGCTGTGTAGTGTCTCCACTGCCGGACTTCATCCCACTGTTGTGGGCGATAGCGTTGTCGGGTGATGAATCCGTGGCGATCGCGCACTGCCTCCATTTCGGGTTGCATGACGTGAACCGTCGCTTCCGGGAAGTCTTCCAGCCCACCCGCATGGTCAAAGTCTAGATGGGTCAATACGATATGCCGCACATCCCTCGCCGAAAAGCCAAGCTGCTCCACCTGAGCGATCGCGGTGTCTTTACGATTGAACCGAATGCCATTGACGTGAATAAAGAAGGGACTGAGTCGTTGGTAGGGCGACGTCACATCCTGTAGCCCAAACCCCGTATCGATCAAAACAAGTCCTTGATTTGTTTCAACCAGTAGGCAATGACAAACGAGTTGGGCTGTCAGACTTCGACTAAAACCGTCAAACAATGCCCCACCAAGAGGACACATACAACCGCAATTGAGGTGATGAATGTGCATAACAGTTCTCCACTACGACCTCACCTTTGCTCAACCTCAGAAGCCTCAATCTTCTGCTGGAGTGGCAGTCAAGTGGCGATCGCCTTTAACCCCTATCATCCTAAGCACGTCACTAAGGGGTTGCGTCTTCCGGGAGGTATAGCCACCGACGCAGGTTTTCTTCTGGTCGCTCTTATCTACTACAGGATTTGACGAACCGACACAGGTCGGTTTTGCTCCTATCGCGGCGGTTTTAACCGCCAAAATCCTAATCCTAAATTCACGTTAAATATAGCTTTGGTCAGAAAAAGGTGATTTCACCGCTTGAACTGACTCAGGTTTACCTCGATCGCATTCAAACCCTCGATGCTCGCCTCAACAGCTTCTTCACGGTGATGGCGGAAAGAGCCACAGCGGAGGCAAAAGCCAAAACGGAACAGTTAGCAGGACAGGTTGACCCCGCTTCATTGCCAGCGTTTTTTGGCGTTTCCATCGCTATCAAAGATTTTGTGGACAGAATACCCGGTGCCAATGACGGTCTGATTGCGGTTGCTTTGCTCGTCAACGTTTGTTTGCAGGGAGAGTGACAGAAGCAATTGACGTTTACTCAGCGGATGACAGCTATAAACCTTAAGAATGAGCTGTTTGTCCAGGGTCAGGAGTAAGCTTATACTCCGAGACTATAGCGATATCCGCTGGGATGAAGTATGGGGTGTGGGGGTGAACCTCTCACGCAGGGCACACTGCCCCTGTAACCGCTGTACTGAACCAACTTGCACACGGCTGTATATAGCAACTGGCAAAACCGTTGAGGCAAAGGGGTGTGGGGAATTCGTCCCCAGCCAGAGGTTCTAACCCTGCATCCCATCCGAATCAACCCTCCAGTTGCTTTGGAATTTCAACTTAGCAACCCTCTGAAGCAATGAACTCGCAGAAAAAGATAATTTATGACTTCGGCTCAAACAATGGCGATAATATTCCCTATTACCTCCTCAAGTCAGACCTTGTCGTCGCTGTTGAGGCAAATCCGTTGCTTTGCGAGCAAATCAGAGGCAGGTTTAGCCAGGAAATTGCAGCAGGAAAACTTGTTGTAGAAAACGGAGTGCTGGATGTAGACGACTCGTCTGAAAATGTACCCTTCTACATTCATAAAACTAACCCTGTTTTAAGCCAATTTCCCTGTCCAGACCCATCCATACTCGGTGAGTTTGAAGAAGTTTATCTGCCGCCCAAAAATGTCGTTGACATTATTGAGGCACATGGGGATCCGTACTACATCAAAATTGACATTGAACATTACGATCACATCATCCTGAGATATCTATTTCTCAATGGCATTTTTCCACCCTACCTTTCAGCAGAATCACACAACATCGATGTCTTTTGCCTATTGGCAGCACTGGGTGAATATGAAGCGTTCAAGTTGGTAGATGGTCACACGGTATCCACGAAATACAAAGACCATGAAATTGCAACGAATAGCGGTTCTCAAATTTATTCGTTTCCCTATCATTCGGCAGGTCCCTTTGGAAATGACATCAAGGGTGACTGGATGATCAAAGATCATTTTGCAACCCTTCTCCTGTTTGCTGGACTTGGCTGGAAGGACATCCATGTCAGTAGCGTTGATATTCCCAACCCTGAATATGCACCTTCTCCCCAATTTCAGATCTCAATCAACATTGATTTTTAGGCGATATTGATTTTCAGGTTGGGGCGATCGCCTCACTCTATATCTCAGGTAGGGTTGCTCATGAGTACCACAGAGCTGTTTGTTGAACTGATTATTATTGGCATGGGTTCTGCAATTTGGATATTTCTCCTCATCGGCAGTATCTTTGGCTTGTCCTGGATTGATTCTAATCAACTCTTATCACTACCTGCTCTCATCCCATTTCTTGCTCTAACCTATGTTGTAGGGATTGTGTTTGATCGTATTGCCGATACTCTGTTTGAACGTATATGGGCAGAAAAATTATTCAATCAGTACTACAAAAACAAGACTGATTTTTATGATGATAGGCGCATTATTTACATTCATGAAGGACGCCTAGCTAACTTGTTAGAATACGGACGCAGCAGACTGAGAATCTGTCGTGGATGGACTTTAAACTTAATCCTTATTCTTCTCACGCTCAATCTCTTCGCATGGACACGGATTACAGACGCAAATCTAAAAATTCAGGTGTCTGCATTCGGTAGTCTCTTCTGCATTCTCTTAGCCTGCGGCACCTGGTTTTCATGGTATAGGCTGGTGCTGAATGACTTTCGCCGAGTAAAAGAACAAGCCCAATTTTTAAGGAATCAGTAGGGTTTAGAGATCTACAGGGCTTACGCAGTTCAATCCCGTAAACTCTTTTATAGCCGTAGCCACATGCAATGCGGCGGAGGCGAGTCAGGAAGCCTCCCTAGAATCAGGGTTTGAGCCATTGTCTTTGCCTTAAGCTTTCTGACCAAAGATATAGAAAGAGGGCTTCCAGAATTTCCCTCTTTTTAAGGCTACTGTGTACACAGATCTCTGCTTCCTTCCAATTAGATGCATGGTTGCTTCAATGAGTTTGAAAACCAGGCGTTGGGGGATTCTCCCCCAAACCCCCGATTGGGGGACGCCACTGCCTCCCCCAAACCCCCTAGCAGAAGGTGTTTCAGTGAACCCAAAGGCGCGCTTCGCATCGGTTCCAAGTACGGGTGTTTCTGGTGGGGTCAAGCCCAGTTGGGTGCGGACTTCGCTCCAATAGTCGCGAATTCATTCGCCGGGTTCAGTCCCACAATCACTAGATGCACCCGTCAAGACCCCTGACAAAGACTCACAGTTCTCCAAAGTTAGGGAATTTAGGGGTCTGAGACGACTCTTAAGAAACAAATTTTGCAAAAGAGGCTTAAACCTCCTCCAGACAAGGCTTCTGTTTCTTCCCTGCTTCCCGCAGTTCACTCCGTTAAGGACTCCGTTGAGTCAGCAGTTGAAGGCTGGGGTAACAACCAACTCAGCAAAATTGCGGTTAACCCGCCTGTTGACGTTGCAGAGCCAAACATATTTTTGATGATGGCGGGTTGGTTGTTAAACAACTCTGGAACGAAGACCACACCCAATCCCAAGGCTAGAGAGACTGCAATGATAATTGTGGCACGACGATCTAAGTTTTCAGATGCAATAATCTTGACTCCAGCTACTGCGATCGAGCCAAACATAACCGTCGTTGCTCCACCCAAAACAGGCTGAGGAATAGACTGAAAGGCACCACTAACAATAGGTAACAATCCCAACAGTGCCAAAATTCCTGCTACAAAAAATCCAACATAACGACTGCCAACACCCGTCATTTGAATAACGCCTGTATTTTGGCTGAACGTGGTAATCGGAAAGGTGTTTAGCAATGCCGCTAAGGAAGAGTTAAGACCGTCTGCCAGCACCCCAGCTTTGATGCGACGAATATAAACCGGACCTTTGATGGGTTCTTTAGAAACGGCAGAAGTAGCGGTCATGTCACCGACTGATTCGATCGCCGTGAGCGGATAGAGAATTAGAAATGGAATCAAAGCACTAAAATCGAAACTCATGCCATAGCGAAATGGCACAGGTACGCTGATGAGCGGAAGTTGGCTGAAGATGCCGAAATTCACCATCCCCAGTAGTGCAGAGACGATGTAGCCTGCTAACAACCCGATGGCGATCGCCCCCATACGAATGTATTGATTCTTAGCGAGGGTCAGAACGATCACAATCAAAAAGACGCCACCCCCCAACAGAATATTTTGAGCATTGGCAAACGTACCGTTCTGCAAGGCTACCGTTCCCCCTGCCATGCTGGTTATGCCTGTCTTGAGCAGACTTAATCCAATCAGCATGACTAACGTTCCTGACACGATGGGCGTGACAATTTTGCTGAGGAGGTGCAGAAAACGACTCAGGAGCACATTGGCAAATGCACCAAAAAAACAAACGCCAAAGATTAATGCCAGTGCTTGTTCAGGCGTTCTGCCAGCATCAATCGCCGTACTGGCGACACCCAGGATAGCCCCCAAAAAGGCAAAGCTAGTCCCCTGTAAACTGAGCAAGCCTGACCCAACAGGACCGAAGGTTTTGCATTGAATAAAGGTGCAGATGCCAGAGGCGAGCAGTGACATGCTGATGATAAAACTGGAATTTGCAGGATCAAGCCCCAGGCTAGTGCTGATGATCAGCGGGGGGGTGACAATGCCCACAAAAGCTGCCAGGACATGCTGCACAGCTACAAAAACCGACTCGACCAGGGGGGGTCTGTCGTAGAGTTTGTAGATTAGCTCGGAACCCGCTGCCGATAGCTCGGGAAAACTTTGAGCTTCCGGTAATTCAGCTTCCTGCAAGGTGCCAAGTTCTTCTTGCTTCGCCATGCTCCCAAGCACCTCCCAGTCTTCAATTGTTCTTCAAAAAGTGGTCACATTGTAAACGGGAGCTATCAGTCTGGCAGTAGCACAACTTACAGAACAGACTCGATCGCCCCTTCTGCCTGGAGTGCGATCGCCCTTAACCGATCGAGGGTGGCTGCATCGACTTGTTTCCATAATCCCCGTTGATGCGCTTCGAGTAACCGTTCTGCCATATCACGCAGTGCCCAGGGATTCTTCGCTTGCGTAAATGCCTGCACTTCAGAGTCAAAGATATAAGCTTGGGCAATGCCCTGATACATATGGTCTTCAACACAGTGAGCAGTGGCGTCATAGGCAAATAGATAATCGACTGTGGCTGCCATCTCAAATGCGCCTTTGTACCCATGGCGCATGGCTCCCGCAATCCATTTAGGATTCACCACACGCGATCGATAGACCTTGGCAATCTCTTCTCGCAACGTCCGAATTTTGGGATTTTCGGGCAATGCATGGTCGCCAAAATAGGTGTGGGGGTTGCGCCCGGTGACGGCTCGAACCGCTGCCGTTAACCCACCCTGAAATTGATAATAGTCATCCGAATCGAGCAGGTCATGTTCGCGATTGTCCTGGTTGTGCAACACAATCTGCAACTGCTGCAAGCGTTGCTCAAATGCCTCTGGCTCTGACTTACCCTCGCCCTGCCCCGTGTAGGCATAGCTGCTCCAGTTAATGTAAGCCCGCGCTAAATCCTGATCATCCGTCCAATTTTGTGACTCGATCAACCCCTGCAAGCCCGCTCCGTAGGCTCCGGGTTTTGAGCCAAAGACGCGATAGAGCGATCGCCCCTCAGCCTGGTCAGCAGGCAACCCCAGCGATCGCCAACTTTCGGCATCACGCTTCACCTGTGCGGCTAGCGGATTTTGCTCGGCGGGTTCATCCAGTGCGGCGACGGCTTGCACCGCCTGATGAAACAGGTCGATCAGGTTGGGGAAGGCATCCCGAAAGAATCCTGAAATTCGCAGGGTGACATCGACACGCGGTCGCCCCAACACCGACAACGGCAAAATCTCAAAATCCACCACTCGCCGCGCCACACCATCCCACACCGGGCGTACGCCCAACAAGGCTAGAGCCTCTGCCAGGTCATCGCCTCCCGTCCGCATCGTAGACGTACCCCAAATGGACAGAGCCAGCGTTTTCGGGTATTCGCCCTGCTCCTGGGTATAGCGTTCGATCAGGGCTTCCGCTGCTTTGTATCCGACGCTCCAGGCACTCTCGGTGGGAATGGCGCGGATATCTACCGAATAGAAATTGCGTCCTGTCGGCAACACCTCAGGGCGACCACGTGTTGGTGCGCCGGATGCTCCACTGGGGATGTATTCGCCATTCAATCCCCGAAACAGGTTCGTAATTTCCTGGGGAGTCTGGAGCAGGGCAGGGAGGAGGCGATCGCGAATCCAGTCAAGGGGGGAATGGGGAGTGGGGAGTGGGGAGTGGGGTGAAGAGGCGCAATTAATCGCGTCTGTACTGGAGGGTGGGAGGGAGGAGTGAAGCAAATCTTCAATTAGGCAGGCAGCTTCCAGTTCCAACACTTCAATTACATCAGCGGCAGTGTGGCAAAAGCGATCGCCCACGGTAGCTTTGACAGGTTCGGTGGGGTTGACGGTGAGGGGGTCGAGGTCAAGTCCCCAGTTTTGAGCAATGGCGCGGGTGAGTCCAGGTCGGTTGCTACCGGGATGACGGGCGATCGCCACAATCAGATCCCGGAGTTGCCGTCCCTGGGGACACTGCCCAAAGATATGTAGTCCATCCCGGATCTGTGCTTCCTTGAGTTCACACAGGTAACCGTCGATGGAGTTCAGGATAGACCGTTCAAAATCGAAAGATTTTGGAGTTTGGAGTTTGGAGTTTGGGTTTTGGAGGTTGAGATCCTGGTCGAGTTGGGTTTGCTTGAGCAGTGTCAGAATGCGATCGCGAATGTCAGGTAACCGAGACGGGTCAAGGCTTTGTGCTTCATAGTATTCATCCACCAAACCTTCCAGTTGCTGCAAGGGACCATACAACTCGGCGCGGGTCATGGGGGGCGTGAGATGATCGACAATCACCGCTTGCGCCCGCCGCTTGGCCTGGGAGCCTTCGCCTGGGTCGTTGACGATGAAGGGATAGAGATGAGGGAGCGCACCCAATGCCACTTCGGGGAAGCAGGTTTCCGACAGGGCCATGCTTTTGCCGGGGAGCCATTCCAAATTACCGTGTTTGCCCACATGGACGATCGCCGCTGCTCCAAAGTGCGATCGCACCCAGTGATAGAACGCGAGATAGGCATGGGTCGGCTCCAGATCGGGGGCATGGTAGTTCAAGCTGGGGTCGAGGTCATAGCCGCGTGCCGGTTGGATGCCGACAAACACATTGCTCAACTGCACCCCTGCGATGGGAAAGTCTGCTGTTGCTTCACCCCAGCGATCGCCCATCGCCTGCTGCACCTCGGCCGGAAGCGATCTGAAATATGGCTGATAGGTTTCGAGAGACACCGATTGTTGGACGGGTCGCCACTGCCCTTCAGGGTCATTCGTCACACCGCTCGTGAGCCACCGAATCAACTCATCCCCATCCTGGGGCAGGCGATCGATGCTGTAGCCTTCCTGCTGCATCGCCTGAAGAATCGCCACACAACTGGCAGGTGTATCCAGACCGACCCCATTGGCCAGACGACCATCGCGCGTGGGATAGTTTGCCAAAATCAACGCAATCCGCCGCTCCGCCACCGGGATTTGGCGCAGTCGTGCCCAATTTGCCGCCAGTTCTGCCACAAACCGGATGCGATCGCCCACCGACGCATAGCGCACTACATCGGTTTCCAGAGTCGTGTCACGGGTCGCGATCGCTTTAAATGACACGGCTCGGCTAATGATTCGCCCATCCACTTCGGGCAGGGCTACATTCATCGCCACATCGCGTGGAGTCAGCCCCCGACTATAATCTGCCCACTGTTCCACCGTACTGCTGCTGAGAATCACTTGCAGCACAGGGACATTCAACTGTTGCCACAAATCCAGTTGGGGAGCTTCGCCATCAAGTCGCGCCAGAGCAAAGCTCGTCGTGTTGAGTAGAACATCAATTCCAGAGCCATCCTTCGGCTGCAACAGTTCCAACACTTCAGTCTGCACGTCCGCATCCCGCAACGATGAAACAAATATGGGCACAGGTTCAATTTGGCGATCGCTCAATGCTTGACAGAGAGCATCAATCGGTTCTGTGTTAGCCGCAAGGTAGTGAGCGCGATAAAAAAGAATTCCGGCTTTTCCTACAAAATCCTTGCTCCCCCTGCCTGCGGCATCGCTCTTAAAAAGGGAAGTTGAGGGGTTCTGACTCCACGGATATAACCCGACTTTGGGCACGATCATTGGCGGTGGCGGGTTGTAAGCTGTTCCTAACCCCAGATCCGCCATGAACTGCAAAGCATGAACGGTGTTCTCCAAACCACTCTCAGTCAGATACCGCCAGAGTTGATTCACCTGAGTGAGGGGTACGGTGGAATGGCTGATCAAGCCCGGATCGGGGCGATCGTCCCCTGGCAGAACCAGTAATGCGGCTCCGGTCTGTTCAACGGTTTGCTTCACCACCTCTAAGCCATACGACCAGTAGGCACGTCCCCCCAGGAGCCGTAACACAATCACCTTTGCGGATGCCAACACCGCTTCGGCATAGGTGTCGATGGTGAGTTGCTGTTGCAGGTGCAGGAGATTCACAACCCTGACCGGAGGAAAATCGACTGGCAAATGACCTAAGGCGGTTGAGAGCAATTGAATATCAGTGTCAGCGGCGGTTAAAACCACCAGAGGTGCTTGACCTTGTTCGATGAATACAACCCCTTCCGTTTCAGGATTCCAACCTCCAGGGGTAGCCGCAAGCCGATGCATAACCGTTTCCTTACATTATCGTTACAAAAGTTCACAGATGGGGGAGTGTTGATAGGCAAGCTACGATGATTGAAGGTTGATCCCCATCAAGGCAACCCGCTGTACTGGAACCGACTCTACTGGGACCGCTCAATCTGCCTGCACCGATCGAATGCTGAGTTCAGAAGCCTCTGTCGCCATCGACCTATTATCGACCATTCCCTTTCATCAGTTGCGATCGCTCTTGCAACAGATGGCTCAAACGATGGAGATGGGACTGCTGATTCAGAGCGAAGATATTGGGCAAGTCCTGGATGATTCTGTGACGCGGTTGCCCTCCTACTTTACCCTGGTTCTCTCTCGCTCCTTTAATGCGCTACTTCAAGGGGAGGAAATTCAGCCAGATGGAGCACGGGGTAAAGCCACCCAAGGGGGAAATCGGGAGACGACCTACTATCGATTTCAACTGACCTTTGATCCAGAGGCGATCGCTGCTTTTCTGAAGACGCTCACGCTACATCCTACTGCGTCACGTCATCCAGCCTTACAGCAAGCTCCCAAGACCCTGTGTCCCAATCATCCTAGAGTGCAGAGTGAGTTTACCCAACGGTTAATTCAAATTTTGGCGACGGATGCGGGAATGATTGCTCCGGGAATCAATGCGGTGCCTGTCCATCCTGCGTTTCGTCAACCTGCTGCTGCCGCCTTGCGAGAACAAATTGAGCAAGAACGTCTGCTCAACAAATTAATGACGCAGGTGCGCCAAAGTTTAGAACTGCCTTTCATCTTGCAAACGGCTGTAGAGCAGGTGCGGCAGTTTTTGCAGGTCGATCGGATGTTGATCTATCAACTGCTGGAACCCTCAACAAACGCTGCTCTTGCCCGATCTCCCCAGGCTAAACCAGTTTCACCGCAACAGCTTGGCTTTATTGCCTACGAAGCGATCGCCTCAGAACAGATCCCCTCCGTTCTCAATCTGACAACTCACGATGAGTGCTTCTTTCAAAAAGCTGACAAACGAGAGCTATATCGGCAGGGCTATACATTGGCGATCGCCGACATCGAGAAGCAATATGCTCGGATTCCCTGCCTGATGGATTTTTTGCAAACGGCTCAAGTGCGGTCAAAGCTGGTTGCCCCGATCGTCGTTGGAGGTGATCTGTGGGGGTTACTCATCGCCCACCAATGCCAGACTCAACGTCACTGGAAGGACAGCGAACAAAAGTTTTTGCAGCGCATTGGCGAACATTTGGCGATCGCCATCAGTCAGGCACAGCTTTATGCGGAGATTCAACAACAGAAGCAGACGTTAGAACAGCGAGTCATTGAACGCACCCAAGAACTGCACGACACTCTGTTAGCGGCTCAAGCGGCTAGTCGCGCTAAGAGTGATTTTTTAGCCGCTGTCAGTCACGAACTCCGCACCCCACTGACCCATGTGATTGGCATGTCCAGCACGTTGCTGCGCTGGTCAACCTCTGATTTTGATGAACGCCAACGCCGATTTTTGCAGATCATTCGAGATAGCGGCGAGCACCTGATGGAACTGATCAACGACATGCTGGAGTTGTCCCAGTTAGAGTCGGGCAAAGCGGTTCTCAACTTGAGCGAGTTTTCGCTGTCTCATCTGGCGCAACAATGCCTGAAGGTAGTTCAAGATCGGGCGATCGCTGCCTCCATTACCCTTGAACTCGATTTGCAGGTTCACCCCCAATACGATCAGGTCACAGCCGATCCCCGCCGAGTCCGCCAGATTTTGCTCAACTTGCTCAGCAACGCCATCAAGTTCACACCGTCTGGTGGCACAGTCATGTTGCGAGTCTTTGCCAGTACTGATTCGGTCATCTTTCAAGTGAAAGACACGGGCATCGGCATCCCCGAACAGCAGCGATCGCTCCTATTCCAAAAGTTCCAGCAACTCGATTCCTCCTACCATCGCCAATACGAAGGCACCGGATTGGGCTTGGCGATGACCAAACAACTGGTCGAACTCCATGGCGGTCGCATTGATGTTGAATCGACCGTTGGAGTCGGTTCTGTGTTTACCGTTCACCTGCCGCTCCTGGAAACTCCCACCCCAGCCCACTCCGGGAATCCTGACATAGCTCTGACCCCAACTCTGGGACGGGTCATGTTAATTGAAAACCACGAAGAAAGTGCCAATGTCATTTGTGACATTCTCAATGCAGCCGGGTATCAATTAGTCTGGTTACTCGAAGGGTCAATGGCGATGACCCAAATCGAAATCTTGCAGCCGATTGCCGTTGTCATAAGCACTCGCTTACCTGACATCGACAGTTACACAATTATTCATCAACTGCGACAAAACCCAGTCACCAAGAAGATTAAAGTCATTGCTCTGATTGATCCCAATGCCCCGGATGATTTGGAACGTTGCTTGACCGCAGGTGCCAACACCTATCTCAACAAACCCATCCGTCCCGATCAGGTGCTTTATCAACTGAGTCGCTTGATGAAAGAGGAAGGATAGGAAAAAATTGAAAATCGAAACAAGAAAACTGAATTGAACAGCGCACAGGAATAAAGGGCTCTCCCAAGATTTCCCGCCTTTTTCTGCTTTCCTGGTTTCTTTCTCCTCTTTTCCTTTTTCCTTCTTCTCTTTTCCTTCTTCTCTTTTCTGTTTTCTTTTTTCTTTCGCCTTCCTTCTTGATACGATTGAGTCCAAACGCAATACAGGAATCCCGAATGGATCTCGAAACGTTAGCCAATACCCAGGGGTTAATGACGGTTGAGGCAGTCCAAAAATCGCTAAACCGCTCCCGTGCCTCCGTTTACCGCTATGCCAACACTGACCCTGGTGTGTTGAATCCTGAGTACAACCCTAAACGTCTTAACCCGGAACTTCGCATCAATAAAGACGACCCACTCTTGTTTCATCCCAACGAAGTCGCTCGGTTTGCCAAAGATATTTTGGGCATCAAACAAGTGACGATTGAAGTCCAGGAACCCGCCCAATCTGCAACGTTGGAAGTCTTACGTGCCATCTTGGCAGAGTTACAAAGCATTCATCGGTTGCTGGAATCTTCTAAATCAACACCATGACACAATTACCTGCGCAACCGTCTGAGCCAACATTGCCTTCCTCAAGCGCACTCGTCGCCACCCTGGAGGAACTCTATCAACGCTATTTGCCTCTGCGCGATGGTAAAGTGGCAGACTACATTCCCGAACTAGCGAAAATGAACCCTGACTGCTTTAGCATCTGCATTGCCACCGTGGATGGACAGGTGTATGAGGTGGGCGACTCAGAGCAGTTATTTACCATTCAATCCATCTCCAAAGTGTTTGTGCATGGGCTGGCATTGGAGGACTACGGACGAGAACGCCTGCTGACGAAGGTGGGGGTTGAACCGACCGGAGATGCCTTTAATGCGATCGTGCTGGATGAGCAGTCCAAACGTCCCTATAACCCCATGGTGAATGCAGGGGCGATCGCCATCACCAGTTTAATTAAGGGAGCCGACGCAACCGAGAAGCTGAACCGAATGTTGGATATGTTTCGTCGCTATGTGGGGCACGACATTTTTATTGATGTGGCGACCTACGTCTCAGAACGGTCTACAGGCGATCGCAATCGGGCGATGGGTTACCTGATGCACCACTTCGGCATGATCGAAGACCCGGTAGACGATGCGCTGGATCTATACTTTCAGCAGTGTTCGTTGATGGTGAACTGTCGCGATCTGGCAGTGATGGCAGCCACCCTGGCAAATCAGGGGGTAAATCCACAAACGGGCGATCGCGCGGTAGAAGCGGGCTATGTGCGTGACATCCTCAGCGTCATGTACACCTGCGGCATGTACAACTTCGCGGGTGAATGGGCGTATCTGGTGGGACTCCCTGCCAAAAGTGGAGTGTGTGGGGGCATCATTGCGATCGTTCCTGACCAGATCGGCATTGCGGTGTTCTCTCCCCCGCTCGATTTCCGGGGAAACAGTGTACGAGGCGTAAAGGTGTGCGAGGCTCTATCGCATCAATTCGGCTTGCATCTGTTTGACTCATCGCGAGGTTGTCACAACTTTCTCAAACACTGGTCGGTGAAATAGGGCATTTCTTGTCACCATAAGGAGAGATAGTGTCGCTCCAACCCAGGTATGTCTGATTTGATTTTGTTTTGGCACCGCCGCGATCTCCGCATCACTGATAACATTGGGCTGGCAAACGCCCGTCAACAGAGTTCTAAAGTCGTGGGGGTGTTTTGCTTAGACCCGTTGATTTTAGAGCGAGACGATGTGGCTCCTGCCAGAGTCACCTACATGACTGGCAGTCTCCAGGCGTTGCAAAATGCCTATGCCCAGGCAGGAAGCCAACTGCTGATCCTGCACAATGATCCAATTAAAGCCATTCCGGCTCTGGCAAAAGCCCTCAACGCCACAGCGGTTCACTTCAATTGGGATGTGGAACCTTACGCAAAGGAACGCGATCGCGCCGTTCAGGAAGCCTTAAACGCGGCTGGCATTAAGGTTCAAGCCTTTTGGGATCAGTTGCTCCACGCCCCAGAAGAGATTCGCTCTGGTTCCGGCACACCCTACACCGTCTACAGCCCGTTTTGGCGCAACTGGAGTAGCCGACCTAAAGCCGATCCGGTACTGCGGTTAGAGCAGGCAACGGGACTCACTGAGGCTGAAAAGGATTTAGCTAAAGAGGCAGGGGCGATCGCTCTACCATCCGCCAAAGACCTGGGTTATCTCTGGACAAACTCCCTGTTGCTGGAACCGGGCGAGCAGGCAGCGCAGGAACGGTTAGCCGAATTTTGTCAGCGGGCGATCGCTGACTATCAGGAGCAGCGCAACTTCCCAGCGGTTTCGGGCACCTCTCACCTGAGTGCAGCCCTCAAGTTTGGTGTGATTGGCGTTCGCACCGTGTGGGCAGCAACCGTCGAGGCAATGGACAACACGCGCAGCGATGAAGCCCAGGACGGCATTCGCACCTGGCGACAGGAATTGGCATGGCGCGAGTTCTATCAACATGTCATGTACTTCTTTCCAGAGTTGGCAGATGGGGCGTATCGGGATGCCTTTAAGAACTTCCCATGGGAGAATAATCCCGACTACTTCCAGGCGTGGTGTGAGGGCAGAACGGGGTATCCTATTGTGGACGCCGCGATGCGGCAGATGAACGAGTTGGGATGGATGCACAACCGTTGCCGCATGATTGTTGCCAGCTTTCTGACCAAAGATCTGCTGATTAATCCGCAGTTGGGCGAGAAATATTTCATGCAGAAGCTCTACGATGGCGATCTCTCTGCCAACAATGGGGGTTGGCAGTGGAGTGCCTCTAGCGGTATGGACCCGAAACCTGTCCGAATCTTTAACCCTGCCAGTCAGGCGCAAAAATTTGATGCCGAGGCAGACTACATTCGAGAGTGGTTGCCGGAATTGCGGGGACTGGACACCGAGGCATTAGTCACCGGAAAAATCACTCCCTTAGAGCGAGAATCCTGCGGCTATCCCGCTCCCGTTGTCGATCACAAAGTCAGACAACAACTGTTTAAGCAACGCTATAGCGAACAAAAAGCATTAAAGGGAGTGGGGAGTGGGGAATAGGGTATGGGGTATGGGGTGTGGGGTGTGGGGTAAGGACTACTGACCACTGACCATTGACCACTGACCATTGACCATTAATCACTCTCCCACCCGACTCCCTGAAATCCTAACAGTATAAGGTCTGAACCCATTCCCACTCTCGCGCCAAGCCCTCTTTGAGGGAGACTTGTGGCTTATATCCAATCAGCTTGTTCGCTTTTGACACATCTGCACTGGTGTGACGCGCATCGCCCATGGCTTTTTCGACGTGGTTGCGCTTGATGGGCTTGCCAACGATCGCCTCCATCGTATCCAGAACTTCAGTCAACACCACACGGCTTCCACCGCCCACGTTGAAGATCTCACCAATCGCTTCAGGGGCAGTCGCAGCAGCCAAATTAGCGGCGATCGCATCACTGACGAAGGTGAAGTCGCGGGTTTGCTGACCATCACCATAAATGGGGATGGCTTGATCCTCAATCACCGCTTTGAAGAACTTGTGAAATGCCATATCTGGTCGTTGACGCGGACCGTATACGGTGAAGTAGCGCAACGCGGTGACAGGCACATTGAAGTTGTAGTAATACAACCAGCACAACCGTTCTGCGGCGAGCTTGGTAATGCCATAGGGCGAAACAGGTTGCGGACAGGTGGTTTCAGAGGTGGGCATGGTTTCCGCATTGCCATACACCGAAGAGGTTGAGGCAAATACCAGACGCTTCAACTGCTTGGCATCTTTTGCCGCTTCTAAAATGATCTGAGTTGCGTTGATGTTGCGCTCCGTGTAAGCCCGAAATCCATTACCCCAACTGGCTCTCACTCCGGCTTGTGCTGCCTGATGGTAAATGACTTCAATCCCATCGAGCAGCGCGTTCCAGTCGATCGCCTGAATGTCGTTTTCAATTAATTTGAAGTTGGGATGACTGAGAAACGGAGAAACGTTTTTGCGTTTAAGAGCAACATCATAGTAGTCATTAAATTGGTCAATCCCGATGACAGTTTTACCCTGAGAGAGCAATGATTCGACCAGGTGAGAACCAATAAACCCTGCAACGCCAGTAACAATAACACTATTCATGGAATGCCAACCCAGTAACTACAACTTGAACAGAATGAACTTGCACAATTAGTAAAAGCAAAGACTTAAGTCATTAGCTGCCACTTAGCAGCTTTTCATCGGCTCGGTCAGTTCTCCTTTTAGGACATTGTTATTAGAACGTTGTTAGAACGTCGTTGTCATTCACTTGCCCCCTTGTAAACCAGGTCAGTGACGGGTCGTTCAAATCCTTATCACTCTTCTGAAAGGATGAGGTTGAACAGGAATAAACAGAAGTTTTTAGATTTTCCGTTGAGATTAAGCATCATCAGACCTGGCAAAAGATCTCATCATTGGGGTTTAAGGTTTGAAGTTGATGTACTGCGAATGCTATCTTCGATTGCTAAAAACGGACAACCATCCCAAGCTTGCCACATTGAATCTTAAAGTAGCTTCTCTTTTGATTCCCTTCGACTTTACTTGTTTTTCATATTGAATGTCTAAAGTTGTACCCAGTCTAGACCCTTCCACGGAGTTCGATCCCTTCCCAAGTTCATTGTGGCTTTAACTAATCCGTGAAGTGTTGATTGATCTGGCTCCGTAAAACCTCGATTGCCAAATTTCAAGGTTATGCTCTACTAAAGGCTGAAATTTTAGGGAGCAATTGCCACAGCTACGTCATTCCCCATCCAGCAGAGCATCACAGGGAAATCCTACCAGAGCCAATCGGTTATGAATGCAGAGCGACTTCAGCAGAATACCGCTCTCCCCGACTGAACTATTCAGAAATTGTGGGGACTACCACTTCCCTCTTCAACTGATTCAACTCGTCATGCATAGCTTTGGGCAGGATAAAACTCCATTAATTTTGGTCGTAGATGACCAGAAAATGTTGCGGTTAACATTGCGGCGATCGCTTGAAAAAGAAGGTTATCGAGTCATTGAAGCCAGCAATGGCGAAGAGTGTTTGGCTCTCTGGCAAAACTATGATTTAGATTTTGGGCAAGGTGAAGAGCAAATCCCAGACATGATTTTGCTCGACGCTATCATGCCTCAAATGGACGGGTTTGCCTGTTGTGCCCGACTGCATGACAGACTGGGCGATCGCTGTCCTCCGGTGTTGATGATTACTGCCCTTGACGACGAAAAATCCGTCGATTTGGCATTTGAGGTGGGGGCAACTGATTACATCACCAAACCGATCCACTGGGCAGTGTTGCGGCAGCGAGTGCGGCGGGTGTTGCAAGCCCGGTGGGCAATGGCAGAACAGCAGCGATTGCTAGCAGAGTTGCGGGCGACTATGGCACTGGAGCGATCGCTTAAAGAACAATTAGAAATTGCCAACCACAAACTCGAACGTCTGGCATCCATTGACGGACTCACGCAATTGGCAAATCGGCGATCGTTTGATCTGTCGTTGCAGCAGGAATGGCAGCGACTCAACCGGGAACAGGCTCCCCTGACGCTGATCTTATGCGACATCGATTACTTCAAAGCTTACAACGACAGCTATGGGCATATTGCCGGAGATGAGTGTTTGAGGCAGGTTGCAGCCCTGTTGCAAGAAACCGTCAAACGCCCTGCGGATCTGGTAGCCCGTTATGGCGGTGAAGAGTTTGCCCTGATCTTGCCCAACACTGGTTTAGATGGGGCAATTCGCTTAGTAGAAACCATTCAAACGCACCTGCGCCGGAGAGCGATCGCCCATGCAGGTTCATCGGTCAATTCCATCATCACCGTCAGTATAGGCATTGCCAGCACTGTTCCCCATACTAAACTGTCGCCCCATGAACTCATTGATCAAGCGGATCAGGCTCTCTATCGTGCCAAGTTGCAGGGCAGAGATCGCTATTGTGTGTATCAGCGAGTGCAATTGTAAGGGAGTGGGGAATGGGGAGTGGGGAGTGGGGAAAAGGAGTAGAGGGGTAGAGGAGTAGAGGAGTGAAAAGATACGGGATTATCTTGATTCCTTCAACTCTCTGCTCATCCTTGTGGCAGCAATTCCCTTTAAAACTAAATGGCTATCCCAATAAAAATGAGTAGCCAGATTGGGATATTGAGTGTGGCAGGCTTGATAGAGCCATTCGCCATCCCCTCCTGTCAGAGCGATCGCACTGGTAGGAAACGCCTTCAGCCAGTCTTTTATAAACTCTCGAATGCCCGCCAGGGTGGTGTAGAGAACGCCACTACGAATGGCATCGGGGGTATTGGTTGCCCAACGGGTCGGGAGATCAGGCAATGGTGTGGTGACGGCAGGCAGAGCGGCTGTGTGCTGGGAGAGCGATCGCAGTTGTAGTTGCAATCCGGGAAGGATGGCTCCACCCACGAGTTGGTGCTGCTCGTCTGCTCCGGTAAAGGTCAGGGCGGTTCCACCGTCGATGACCAGGGTCGGGGTTCCCCACTGGGCGATCGCCCCCCACAATGCCAGAGCACGATCAATGCCCAGGGTCGGGTAAAGGCTCTGCAATGGCACATCAGTCAGCGTTAGACCATAGGCTCTGGAGTAGGCTTGCCAGAGGAGGGTTTGATCAGGAACGACTGAAGCAATCCACAGATCGGGGGCATGGAGGTGTAAGGAGTCAGGCAAATGAATCAGGCTGACTTGAGCCAGAGCTTCTAAAGCGAACTGGGCATCGAGCAAATGAGCCGCTACCTCAGGGCTGAAATGGGGCGTATCCCAGGCATATCGTAATGTCTGGTCGGTGAAGATTGCCCAATGCAATCGAGAATTGCCAATCATCAGGGCAACCCAGGAGGAGCGATCGCCGGTCATGGTGAGTGCTCCGCTGCATCTGTCATGGATGCTAGGAACTGCTGCACTCGCTGCCACACCTGATCCACTAAATGGGGATCATCCGAGTCGAACCATTCAATCGTCTTATCGGCGCGAAACCAGGTGCGCTGTCGTTTGGCAAACTGGCGGGTATGAATCACAACTTGAGCGATCGCCTCATCCAGCGACACACTCCCTAATAGATACGGCTTGATCTCGGCATAGCCCAGGGTGTTCAACAACGGCAAATCAACTCCGTACTTCTGGCACAACCGTTGCACTTCATCCACAAAACCCATCTCCACCATCTGATGAGTGCGTTGCTCGATGCGCTGAGTCAGGCGATCGTCAGGAGCAGACTCAAGGCAATCTAAGCCAATCTGCAAAATGGGATAAGTGGGGGGATGCTCGCCTTGCTGCTGTGACAGCGGTTGCCCTGTTGTGTAGTAGACCTCTAATGCTCGCAGCGTCCGCACCTCATCGTTAAAGTGGATTTTTTGTGCCGATGTGGGATCAACCTGTTTGAGAAACGCATAACACTGCTTTTGTCCCAGTTTCTTGAGTTGCGATCGCAATTCGGGTTGGGGTGGCACTCTAGGGATTTGCAACCCATGCGTAATCGAGCGAATGTACAACCCTGTTCCACCGACAAGAAGCGGGATAGAGGGGTGGGGGGGTGATAGAGGTTCCTTGGCTCTCCCACGCTCCCACGCTCCCACGCTCCCACTCCCGACTCCCGACTCCCAACTCCCCACGTGATGCAACTGCTCAATCAGCAATTGTGCCTGATGCTGATATTCCGCCACTGTAAAGGTGTCTGTGGGATCGCAAATATCGATGAGATAGTGGGGGATTTCTGCCTGTTCCAGTGGCGTTGGTTTTGCTGTGCCGATATCAAATTCACGGTAAACTTGGCGAGAATCAGCACTCAAAATGACGGCATTGAGCCGTTGTGCCAGCTTCAAGGCTAGCCCCGATTTTCCAGTTGCCGTCGGACCGCAAATTACGATTAGAATAGGAACAGGAGTATTTAGTACAAAAGTATTAGACTCCAAGATTATAGAACGGGTGATGAAGGTTTGTAGAGCAGGAGAAAATCTCCTCCTCAAAACTACTTAATACTAGGTTCTGTGATCGATGCATCACACAAGCCTGGTTAAAGTTGATATCGATCCCAACTATATTTTTCACGCGAAACCGCTCTAAAATCGCTTCAGAGCCTTTTGTGTTATAATTTTGGTATGTTTTGATGTTCTGAAGTTAATTGAGCTTCAAGCCAAACTATAGGAGTGACCCTATTCATGACAAATAGTTACGGTGCTGATCAAATTCAAGTACTGGAGGGAGTCAACCACGTTCGTGCCCGTCCGGGGATGTACATTGGCAGCACTGGACCGAGAGGGCTTCATCACTTGGTGTATGAAGTGGTTGATAACTCCGTTGATGAAGCTCTTGCAGGATATTGCAAGCGAATTCAAGTCACCTTAAATCCCGATGGCTCTGCCAGTGTAACAGACGATGGACGGGGCATCCCTACTGATATTCACCCGCATACCAAAAAGTCGGCACTAGAAACGGTGATGACCGTACTGGGAGCCGGAGGAAAATTTGGCGGTGGTGGTTATAAGGTGTCAGGCGGGTTACACGGGGTCGGTATCTCTGTCGTTAATGCTTTGTCTGAGTGGGTTGAAGTGACGGTTTGGCGCGACAAGAAGGTTCATACACAACGCTATGAACGGGGGGTTCCAACGACTGAGTTACAGGTCAAGCCTGACTCTCAATCGCGCACAGGTACGTCGGTTGTGTTCAAACCCGATAGTACGATTTTTTCGACGACGACGGAGTTTGACTACGCTACCCTTTCTGGTCGTTTAAGAGAGTTAGCGTACCTCAACGCTGGGGTTGAAATTATTTTTACGGATAATCGCTTGGAAGTGCTCAAGAGCGATGAACCCAGGGTCGATCGGTATTTCTATGCGGGAGGCATTCGAGAATATGTCTCCTACATGAACGTTGATAAGCAACCGTTGCACGAAGAGATTGTGTTTGTGCAAGGCGAACGCAACAACGTTCAAGTTGAGGTGGCGTTGCAGTGGTGTGTGGATGCTTACAACGACAACCTCTTAGGGTTTGCCAACAACATTCGGACAATCGATGGGGGAACCCATTTAGAAGGTCTAAAGGCGGTATTGACCCGGACGATGAATTCTCTAGCCCGCAAACGCAACAAGCTCAAAGAGAATGAGTCAAATCTGGCCGGGGAGAATATCCGGGAGGGTTTGACAGGCGTTATTTCTGTCAAGGTGCCTGACCCAGAGTTTGAAGGACAAACCAAAACAAAACTTGGTAACACTGAGGTTCGGGGAATTGTTGATTCTCTGGTGGGTGAAGCCCTGACAGAGTATTTAGATTTCCGACCTGCGGTGGCAGATGCCATTTTAGAGAAGGCGATCGAGGCGTTTAAGGCAGCAGAAGCGGCTCGTAAAGCCCGTGAATTGGTACGCCGTAAGTCGGTGTTAGAGTCATCTACACTACCTGGCAAGCTGGCGGACTGTAGTTCTCGTGACCCTGCCGAATCGGAAATCTTCATCGTAGAAGGGGATTCAGCGGGTGGTAGTGCCAAGCAAGGACGCGATCGCCGCTTTCAGGCTATCCTCCCCCTGCGAGGCAAGATCCTCAACATCGAGAAAACTGACGATGCCAAGATCTACAAAAACACTGAAATTCAGGCGTTAATCACGGCGTTGGGGTTGGGCATCAAAGGCGAAGAGTTTGACTCGTCGCAGTTGCGCTATCACCGCATTGTCATCATGACGGACGCGGATGTGGATGGTGCTCACATTCGGACGCTGTTGCTCACCTTCTTCTATCGCTATCAGCGATCGATGGTGGATCAGGGCTTTGTTTACATTGCCTGCCCTCCGCTCTATAAGGTTGAACGGGGACGCAACCACTATTACTGCTATAGCGATCGCGAGCGAGATCAGATCATCGCCGGATTCCCCGAAAACGCCAAGATTGAGATTCAGCGATTCAAAGGATTAGGAGAAATGATGCCACAGCAGCTCTGGGATACCACGATGAACCCAGAGACACGCACCCTTAAGCAAGTAGAAATCGAAGATGCGGCAGAAGCCGATCGGATCTTTACAGTGTTGATGGGCGATCGCGTGGCTCCTCGTCGAGAGTTCATTGAAACCTATGGACCTAAACTGAACCTAACCGATCTGGATATTTAAGGGGCTGGAAATGCTGTTCGGCTGGGGCGATATCGCTCCAGTCGTATTTGAGTTGGGCTGCCATTGCCATGACATAGGGTTCCCATTGGCGACGCAGGGTGATATACAGTTCCGCTCCTGCGTCTAGATCAGCAGGGGTTGCAATACCTTCTAGTTGCAGTCGGTCAATCGCCTGATAGTACCACTGACGCAACACAGAGTCGGGCTGTTGCTGGCGTGTCCGATCGCAGTTGGGCAAAAACGAGTTAGATAGCTCAGTCAACAGATGCTGCCCACCATCCCCCAGTGCAGCAACAGCGGTTGAGTTGACCAGCGATCGATATTGCTTTTCATCCAGTGCGCTGCGGATTAACGTTGCCGTATCCATCGTTAGCAAGGCTATCCGTGCCATTGCATAATACGGTCTTTGAAATCGAAAATAGTGCAACACTGGGTAGGCGTGATGAGACTCCAGCAGCATCAAAGCGTTAACGGCTATCTGAGCAATATCCTGACGGCTATTTTGAAAATCTCCATCGGCTCCCAATCGAGCTAGCAATTCTGCTGCATTAGCGGCTCTAGCCGTTTGGTGGTGCAGGCTGAGGGCAAAGACATTGCGCTGAGTTAACGCACTGTAAACCGATAACAGATAGGTAATGGTGAGGGTAAAGATAGAAAAGCCCAGAGCCGACTCGATAATTGCTAGGAGGCGATAACTGTTAGTCTGGGGCACCAGGTCACCAAATCCAGATGTGGTAAGGGTGTAGCCACTGTAATAGAACGCTGTGATGAAGTCGGTCGGTGTAGGACCGTTACTGGACTGGATGGCTGAGCCAAGAGCCACCCACACCATCAGGGCAAACCCAAACAGCAATAACAAGACCCAGACTGCAATGACGATTACAAGCACTGTTGGACCCGCATAAGACAAGATGCGATCGCGAGTTTTCTGACGTTTCCACCGGGGTAGATCTGCCATGAAGCCAAATAGCTTCCAGATACCGCGACTGAGAGGAACACTCAACCAGCCTTTACCGCTGCGAGGATAAAGCACACTTAAGAAAACATCAATCAGGGCAAGGATCACCAGCCCTAAGCCTATTAGTTGCGTGAACCAACCCATTTTTCCCTCTGATATAGAGCGATTGGCGATCGCCATCGGTTCTAAAAACTTAAATTGTGAAACACTCTGGTTTTAACGTATAGAGTTAACAATTTGATACTCCTTTTGGTCGTATTTCCTATTCAAAAAACCAGGAGCTTTAGTTTGAGAATTTAGACTGCTCACAAGAATCAAATTGACTCTTACTCCTAACCCAGGCAACTTTAATGAAGGATTAAAATGAGAGAAAAATTGTGTCGAAATAGGCTCTTTAAATAGAAAAATAGTAATAATAGAAGTATCAAGATGCAATTGTATCTGCTCCACGATAGCTAGGTCTAGCCATGGTCTTTTCGCACTCTAAGGAGGCGGATGGTTATGAAACCTACAAGTGTGCAGATTACAACAAATATTGATCAAGATGGCGATGGAAGAATTGATTCTCGTCACTTAACTACAACTACTTACGATCGCCAGGGGCATGAACTAACTTATGTCTCTGAGAATGATTGGAATGCTGATGGAAGAATTGATTCAGTTTACTCAACAGCTAAAACTTACGATCGCCAAGGGCGAGAATTAACGTTTATTGAAACAACTGATAATAACAATGACGGAGAAACTGATTTTCGTCATTGGATAACTAGAACCTATGATCGTCAGGGGCATGAACTAACATTCACTTTTGCATTTGATGATAACGGTGATGGGAGAGCCAATTATCTCTTGTCAACAACTAAAACTTATGATCGTCACGGGAATGAGTTAACAGTTATTAATGCAGTGGATGATGATGGGGATGGCAGTATTGATACTCGTGATTCAGTAACTAAAACCTATGATTCTCAGGGGCGTGAGTTAACGTCAGTAGCTACAACTGATTATGACAACAATGGCAGCATTGATGCTTGGTTTTCAACCACTAGAACCTACGATCGCCAAGGACATGAGTTAACTTCAGTTGATACGAATGATTTTGACGGTGATGGCAACATCAACTCTCGCTTTTCAACTACTAGAACTTACGATCGCCAAGGACATGAGTTAACTTTCGTTAGAGAGTTAGATGATGGTGCAGACGGCAGCATTGAGGCTCGCTACTCGACAACTAAAACGTATGATCGTCAAGGGCATGAGTTAACGACATTAAATACGAATGATCATGATGGCGATGGCAGGGTTGATGATCTTTATTTAACGACTAGAACCTATGATCGCTGGGGACATGAGCTAACGCTGGTTAATGCTGCTGACTTTGATGGGGATGGGCGAATCGACTCTCGTGAGTCAATGACTAAAACATACGACCGTCAGGGACATGAGTTGAGCTATGTTCAAGAATACGATTCTGATGGGGATGGGCGAATCGACTCTCGTGAGTCAATGACTAAAACATACGACCGTCAGGGACATGAGTTGACCTCTATCTCTACCGCTGATGACGACGGGGATGGAAGGCTGAATTCTCGCTACTCAACCACTAAAACCTACGACCGTCAAGGACATGAATTAACCTCTATCTCTACTGCTGATAACAACGGGGATGGAAGAATTGACTCTTCTGAATCAGTCACTAGAACCTACGATCGTCAAGGGCGTGAGTTAACCTGCACTCGTACTAACTATAACGAGAATGGAAGAATCGGTTATCGTGAGTCAGTTACTAGAACCTACGATCGCCAAGGGCATGAGTTAACGGTAGTATCTGTGCAGGATGATGCTGGTGATGGAATTATTGAGTACCGTCAATCAACAATTAACACCTATGACAGACAGGGCAATCAGCTAACATCTACCTATACAGTTGATTCTGACGGTAATGGCACTATTGATTATCTGTCTGAAACAATTTTCACGTATAACAATCTCAGCCCTGTCAGCAGAAGGACATTTAGTCAGGGGACACTTGATATGGGAGTGATTAGCTTAGGCCAACTGAATCAAGCTAGACCAGTCTCGTTTGAAGATAGATTGCCAAATCAATTCGCTGCATTAGATCCACTCCATGCCCAATTTAATAGGGTTGGTGTTTCAATTGACTTACACCCTTGAGGATAGAGCCGTTGCCGATTAGATAGTCACAAATCATAGGGTGAGCATCGCCCACAAACCCTGAAGTCAGAGCTTTTGCAAAAGGTGAGCAGTGCCACCCTACCGAGAATTGCTGTAACTGCAACAGCTTCATCCGCAAGACGGTTCAAGTATCATCATTTCCCCACTCTTCGTGACCAATTAGATCGCCAATGTGATCACGCGGCAAAAAATCATTCTCCTCCAGTTCTCGCTCAACGTCTTCCCACTCCTGTACGGGGATGTATTTGTAGAGGGTATAAATGGGCTGGTGACGGCTGACCAGATCACGTTGAACGAGATAGCGAACTTCGTCTTGAATAACAGCTAAAGAATATCGACTTGAAGATGGCATAGTTAGAAACCTCAGCGATTTCTAGCAAACAACTAATGAGAAACGAAATACCAATTAGCAAACACAGGTGCGGGTTTTGAGATCAAAGCGATAGCCATGGGGCAAGATATGCAACTTTGCATTGCACAAGGCTAGGGGTTCATCTTTGAGTAATTCGCCAACGTTGCTGTGGGTGATATCTGCCACGTCTACAACCGTGATTGAGTGTTCACCAATGACCTCAATCTCATGACCATTCACAGCGATCGCCGTGTTTTCATCAATGCCAAAGCCAATCTCGGCAGGTTGTTGAGCTACGGCTGAGAGTAACCGTCCCAGTCGTCCCCGTTGGGCAAAGTGCTGATCGATCACGACTCCCGGCAAAAAACCCATACCTCGATCCATCGTTACTACTTCCATCCGGGGATTAGTTTCTCCCTCGCCTTCCACAATCATCATATCGGGCATCATAGCGGCTCCTGCGCTGGTGCCTGCAATGACCAGTCCCTCGGCAAAGCGAGTATGCAGAATCGTATCGAGTTCGGTGTCCTTCAAACATTCGGTGATGCGGGCTTGATTGCCTCCCGTAAAGAAAACACCTGTTGCTTTTTGAATCGCCTCGATCGCTCGTGGATCACTGGCATCCTCTCGTCGGGCAGTATCTACGACTCGCACATCTTCCACACCTAACCGTTCAAACACACCGATATAGGTTTCCCCAACTTCTCCGGGCAAGCCAGTGGCAACAGTCATCACCACAATTCGAGCCTGCAATCCCCCAGCCCGTCGAACGAATTCCCGTAAAATCTTACATTCGCCTTCTTTATCCTCGGCACCCCCAATGATCATGAGTTGCCCTTGAGCGTTTAGCACCATGGTTTTATCCAAGTTTTTATAATGTATTGTCAATAAAACATGACAATCCAAGCGAAGTTAACAGCCCAAGGAAAGATCTTGAGTGAGGGGAAAGGGATGAGGGGAGTGGAGAGTGGCGCAATTTATCGCGTCTGTAAGGGGAAGGGGAGTAGGGAGTTAGGGCGTAGGGCGTGGGGAATAAACATGGCGTTGCTGAATGCAAATGCGATCGCTATACAGAAGTTTCGGTGGGAGGAGCGGTTCATGAACCGCCCATACAAAATTCACAGATTAACGTCAGTTCGGTTTAAGAGCCTGGCGAATGAATTCGCGGCTACCAGGGTTGCGAACACAAAGTTCTGCAATGTAGGGGGTTTGGAGGCTTCGCCCCCAAGCAGGGGTTCCACCCCTTCACCCCTTTCAAAACTTATTTTTTGCTGTACTAGAGCAAAGTCCACCGACACGGACTCCGGAAAATGCAGGATTTGACGAACCGACGCAGGTCGGTTTTAACCGCCGAACTCCTGATCCTGAATTCACGTTAGATTAGAGCGTCAAAGCTCCAAGAGGTTGAGCAAAATCACTCCTGATCTGCACCCGCGCATGGTTAACTATCAACTCATGCGCCTAACAAACGATCGCACTTCACGAGCCACGATTTCAGGAGCAGTTTGCACTAAATCTGCTCCGGGGTATTGGTTTATCGTGGCATCAGGAGCATTGGCATAGCCCTGATTCAACAAGACAGTTGCCCGTCCATCCTCCTCCCCTTGCAAAATCAGCAATGGGGTCTTGAGCCAACTCAGGCGATCGCTCACATATTCAGCCTGAATTTCGACCTTGCGTCGATTAAACAACAACTGACAAGCCGCAGGATGCTGTTTCAGGAGCCTTGCCTCCTGGAGCCACTGCTGAATGCGATCGCCCTGCCCCAGCCAACGCGCCACCGGAGATAGCATTCTCAGTGCCCAAATGAGTAAGGGAATGCGCGTAAACCACCAACGTTGGTGATGTGGTCTACCTCGCACGGGCAATCCTTCTGCACCCAGGAGAACCAATCCCTCAACCTGATGGGGATACTGGAGAGCATAGCTCGCTGCAACCCAACCTCCAATACCCTGCCCAATCAGATAAACGCGCCGGAGTTTCAAACTGTCCAAATACGCCGTTAAACACTCCACCTCAAACTCAATTGAATAATGAGCACGGGGGCGATCAGACTCTCCAAAACCCAACAGATCGGGAGCAAAGCAGTGAAAGTCACGCCCCAATTGTTCCATCACTGGAATCCATTCACTACCATCACTCCAGGAGTTGTGCAAAAACACCAAAACGATACCTTGACCCAGTTCACGCCAAAAAATTTGACCTTGAGGGAGAGTAAGACGAGCATTGCGAATGGGTAGAGGCATGATGGGAGGAAGGAAAAAAGAAGAGAGAAGAAGGAAAAAAGAAGAGAGAAGAAGGAAGGATAAAGGATGAAGGATAAAGGATTAAAAAGAAGAAGGCAAGGATGAGTGTTAACGATCAACTATTCGCTAATCACCATTGATTATTGACTATTAACTATTGACCATTAACTATTGACCATTGACCACTAACCATTAACTATCAACCATTAACTATTGACCATTGACCACTGACCATTAACCATTAACTATTGACCATTGACCACTAACCATTGACCATTAACTATCAACCATTAACTATTGACCATTGACCACTAACCATTGACCATTGACCACTGACCACTAACCATTCATCACTACGCCAATGTTGTTAAACCGTTGAAGTAGTCCTGCAACTGGCGATCGTGGTCGTGAGAGAGGCTACCAGCCGGAATTTCAGAGGGGGCAAAGGCTTTGACATCCTTGATTTCAAGGGTGTCTTGCACGGTCATTGACCCGTCAACTTCAGCTTCAATCACAACGCAGATTGAGTGAAATCGGGGGTCGCGATCGGGGGCTGAGTAAATACCCACTAACCGTCGAATCGCGACCAGTTTGAGTCCGGTTTCCTCTTCTAACTCCCGTTCGACCGTTGTGGGAATGTCTTCTCCCCAGTTGACCATGCCGCCAGGAAAACCCCAGCGACCATTATCTCGCCGCTGAATTAAGACAATTCGACCGTCGGGCATCACAGGAATAATGCTTGTCCCAGTCACAGGATGGCGCAAGATCAGAGCGATCGCCGCTTGTGCAAATTTCCACAACTGAATCATAGATTGGGAATGCCACTTGTAGTTTTAAAAGACGAACCACCTCAGTAGGGGCGAGATGCATTTTGTCTCATGTGATCCTTAAAGATCTCACACTTCACAAACAGCCCCGCTCCTACATCTCACGACCTGAACATGAATGCACGACTCCAATTTTACCTGCGGGTTTAGTTTGAGTCGCTCTAACAATCGGTTTAACCCAGTCGGTTTAACCCAGTTGTCAGGCGGCGAGTGCTGCTAAATCCGATAGGATTTGAGCCGCATGTTCCTCTGGTTTCACTTTCAAATACACCTTTGCAATCTTGCCATCTGGATCAATTAGAAAGGTATTGCGGCTAATGCCCATATATTCCTTACCCATGAATTTTTTCAACCCATAGCTTTCATAGGTTGTCGCCATTTGACCATCCGCATCGGTCAACAACGGAAAAGGCAAGTCAAATTTGGTTGTGAATTTGGTGTGCGATTTGGCATCGTCTGTGCTGACACCGAGCACAACCACATCTTTAGCCTGATAATCGGCATAGGCATCTCGAAACCCGCAGGCTTCTTTTGTGCATCCGGGGGTGTTGTCGCGGGGATAGAAGTACAGCACAACCCACTTGCCACGAAAATCAGATAATTGAACGGTATTGCCATTTCCGTCAGGGAGGCTAAAATCGGGGGCAGTATCGCCAGGTTGAAGTGCCATTGGTAAACCTTTTGGGATGCTAGTCAAGTATTGAAAACCAACTCTGATTGTATGGCTTCATTGCTCATCTTGTCCTATGCGAATTGCTCAGCTCTTGGTCAAGCCCGCTTTGGGAAAGCCAATGCGCCCTGTTGAAACCTTAGAGTTAAGACGAGGCTATGGCGTTGTAGGTGATGCTAACGCAGCTGTGGGCAGTCCACGCCAGATCTTGATTGTCGATGCGGTTACCTTGAATCAATTTGACCTGATGCCAGGGCAACTACGCGAGAATGTTGTCTTAGAGAGCACACCCCAACCGTTGCGATCGGGGCAGGTTTTGCAATTGGGTTCAGAGGCATTCATACGGTTAACCATCCCTTGCGAACCCTGTGCTTATTTAAATCAAATTCGCCCTGGGTTAGCCAAACAGATCCAACATCATCGAGGTTTTTTAGGAATAGTCATTCGCAGTGGGAACGTCACAGTTGGAGATGTAGCAGCCCTCACTCCCTATCAGTTTCCGGTGATTCCTGAAACGACACGCGGCAAATTTGATCAGTTTGTTGCCCGCATTCCCCCTGGCAAAGTTGTTTCAACGACTCATTTATTGTTGGCGTTGGGGTTAACGCAAAGCTATTACCGAACGTTTCCAGCTTTATTAAAGAAGTCACCGACTGATTTACCAGTACATCGTGTAGTTGCCGCAGATGGAAGCTTAATCACAAAACATATGCCCGATCAATATGAAGCATTACAAAACGAAGGTGTAAAAGTGGTGGATAACCGAGTTAGCCCTGACCACTTTTGGGAAGCGATCGCGTTTCATGAACTGGGTGATTTTTGAACATATTGGCTATCAATTGAAAGTGTGAATTTTTTGTATAGTTTTAATGCAAAACAACTCCTTGAAAGTAGGTTAAGGATAAATTTATAGTTTGAAAATCACATTAATTACACCGAATATCCCCCTAAATTGATCCAATTGAAAGAGGAAGCTGTGGTGTATTGAGGAACTAAAGCATGACTACAACTAGAAGGCGTTCATCTTCTCCCAGTGTGGTGGCGAAGACATCGATTGAACAGGCAACTTCAGCATTGAACGAGTTGCCAGAAAAACCCAAAGATATTTGGTCGTTGAAAGAAGCGGTTGAGTTTATGCAAGAGTCGATTACGGCGGCTCTTGATCGAGGATACAGTCACGAAGAAGTGGCTGGTATGTTGAGCAAAAGCGGCGTAGATATTCGGGCGGCATCACTGAAGTATTATCTGTCTGCACTCAAGCGCGATCAAGAAACAACCGCTAAACCCAAAACGAGACGTCCTCGCAGAACCAAAGCCGAGAAAGCGGCGGCGGCGGCTCTTGAATCTGCGGCAACAACAACCCTTCCAGTTCAACCTGCCTCCACTGAAGTTGCAGCTGAGGCATCCACCTCTGCATCTCTCAATGGAGCAACTGCCGAGTCAGCAACTCCTGCGGAAGCTCCTGCTAAAAAGCGTACTCGTTCCACAACGGGCAGTCGCACAAAAGCAGATGCAAAAACCAAAACCGCTGCTAAAACGAAGACTCCAACCGGGGCAAAATCGAGAACAGCCGCAAAGCCCAAGACAGCTTCAAGCAAAACCACTAAAGCAAGCGCAACTCAAGCAAGCGCAGCTAAGGCGACTAAGACAACTCCCACTCGTCGCCGCAAAAAGCTTGATGCATCAGCGGAATAGGAGCAGTGCTCAGGCAACTGCTTTGCCAACAGGTTTCTGATGGTAATTCTGTTTTATGTTGCCTGTTTAAGGCTGCCTGTTTGATTGTGAAGATTGTCTAGCAGACCAAATAACCTGGCGATCGCTAAGTTAGGATAGCCCTGAAATTGCTCTAGTCAGGTTAGGAATCGTCTCGTGAAGCGAATCAGAGTTTGGAAAAAGGCGTTCGCTGTTTTTGTGTCGGTTGTTTCCACATTGGGAATCAAGTTGCCTGTCGGGGCAACAGCACTCACGATTTCCCAATCTGACTCCACTGACCCCCCTGCGGGAGAGGATGTGCCCCTGGCACAGGCATGTCCTGAAGGGCAAACTCGCCAACTCTATGCCAGAGTAACAACCCGTGATCCAAATGGGTCGCTCAATATTCGGTCACGTCCCAGTACAGGTGGAGCGGTGATTGGGTCTGTTCCTAATCGCTGGGAAGTGGTGGTGATTGAGCGGGAGCCGAGTGGACAGTGGGCAAGAATCACCAGTCATTGGGGTGATCCCCATCCCTATGGCTTTGGTTCGGCTCCAGACTTTCGTGAGGGCTGGGTTTCTGCATCGTTTTTGCGCACCCTAGGGCGGTTCTGTGACAAGCCCTCTGATCCTTACAGCTTGATCCAGCCAGAGTTGTTTGGCGATCGCACAGTCGTCGTTCAAGACGATTGGTTAGAAACAGCGGATCACATTGTCGCTCATCTCGATCGCTAATTCATGGCTAATTTATTCAAACATTCCACCGTTGAAGATTTGATTGAAAAAGTCCGACTTCGACCAGGAATGTACTTCTACAAGCCATCTTTGACTGGGTTGTGGGGCTTGTTGTGCGCTTATGAAGCAGCCGTATATGAACACGATGTACCGACATCGGAACGGCTTGATTGCACACTTTTAGATGAATTTGATGATTGGTTACGACACCAGTTTGGCATGGGAAATGCGATCGGATGGTATCTCTTCATCATGCATCAAACCCAGTCTGAGCAAGAAGCATGGGAGCGATTTCTGGAACTATGGGACACATTTCGGAAAGACTGATAATGCCCATGACCCATGACCATTGACCATTGACCATTCACCATTGACTACTGACCATTCACCATTCACCATTCACCATTCACCATTGACTACTGACCATTCACCATTCACCATTCACCATTCACCATTGACTACTGACCATTCACCATTCACCATTCACCATTCACCATTGACTACTGACCATTCACCATTCACCATTCACCATTCACCATTGACTACTGACCATTCACCAATAACCATTGACCATTCACCATTGACTACTGACCATTGACTACTGACCATTGACCATTGACCATTCACCAATAACCATTCACCATTCACCATTGACTACTGACCATTGACCATTGACCATTGACTATTGACTAGTCACCATCATGGATACAACAACGGTTGAGCGATTGCGACCGATCTTAGAGTGTGCAGCAACCGTTCCCGGATATCGCGATCGCTTTCAGTCAGCAGGTTTGCTTCGAGAGAACGCTGCATCGGATGGCTCCCTATTGGTGGCGAATTGGCAACAGGCATTTCTCAATTTGCAACCGTTGGATCGAGCGACGGTACGAAACCAACCGGGGGCATTTTTAGCCAACGCAACGGACGTGGTGTATCGAGGGGTCACCAGCGGCACACAGGGGCGATCGCTCATTTACTTCGCAGGAGAGGAGTGGAACGCAGCCCGACTGCAATCTCGTCAGCGTTTCCTTGCCTGGTGGGGAATCACAGATGAAATTCCCATTCTCAATGTCGCCAGTCGATTATTTCCATTGCGCCCGATGGATGGAGCACTGATTGGCACCTTGACCCCACCATTTATTTATCAACTGCTCGATCAATTAGCCATTCGCCCAACAGCCCTGCGAGGATACCCCAGTCGGTTGTGTGAGGTGGCAGTGCAGTTGAGGCGTACTCGACTTCCCCCGGTTGTGGCAGTGATCTGCACTGGAGAGCGTTTGTATGGGCAACAGCGATCGCTCCTGGAGCAGGTGTTTTGCGCCCCTGTTGTGGATGAATATGGGTGTCAGGAGACGGGTA
Organism: Oscillatoria sp. FACHB-1407; assembly: GCF_014697545.1. Classification (GTDB taxonomy): domain Bacteria; phylum Cyanobacteriota; class Cyanobacteriia; order Elainellales; family Elainellaceae; genus FACHB-1407. The sequence continues at coordinate 64,506 of NZ_JACJSA010000026.1, forward strand.
TCTCTGGGCTGACCTGCCCCGAAGGTGGACGTTTGCATTTAGACAACACCCGCTGCCTTTATGAGGTTGTAAATGGGCAGTTGCTCACTACGGATTTGTTGAATCAGGTAATGCCGATGGTGCGCTATGACTGTGGCGATCGCCTGGTGATTGACCCTGAACCCTGTTCCTGCGGTCGTCCTGGGCTAACGGCTACAGTGCTAGGACGAGTCGAGGATACAATTCATACCAGCACCGGAGCACAGTTGGCGGGTGCTATCTCAATGCCTGCGTTTGATGGCATCTGCCAATATCGGGTCGTGCAACGGGATGACTCCCATCTGACTCTGTTTGTGCAACCACAGCATGAGTCATACCAGTTGGATAACTTAGTCAATTGGGTACAAGCAACATTTGGTGAGGTTGCGGCTCAGGTCATTATTGAAAAGCCTCCACTTTTAAACGCAGAACCTATCCCTGAGTGTGATGAGTTGACCTGGATACAAGCCATCACGCAGGGCAGTTGGGCACAGTGGATGAAGCAACCTGCCATACCGACAGGCTCAGCCCAGGGTTTGGCGGAGTTGTGGCGCGAGTTGGTCAACCCACCCGTGATCGTAAATCAGGGCGTGTCGCCAACAGCAGGGCGATTATTGCAACAGGTGATCGACAGTGCAGCGGACACAGACAGCACCATAGAGTGGATCAAAGTGAGACTGCTTTTGTTTGCGTGCAGCGTTTTATCCACTTCAGGAACGGCAGTATATCAGCAGGCGATCGCACGACTGCACACTCTCTTGCAACGCCAAACGTTGAGCCAACAACAGCAAGCTCTTTTGCACCTCGATCGCTTGATTCCCTCGCTCTATCTGCCCAATGGAGCGGAGATCTGGGCTGAACCGCTGCCGTCCTTCACGCCATTAGATACTTTTGCAGTGCATCACCTGCTGCAAGCGTTGGAATCCGCAGCACAAATGGCGATCGCTCAGGGTCGGTTGCCCCGGTTGCGACCGTTGTTGTCGGTCTTAATCGGTGATTTTCAATTTTTTGCACCCCAATTTGGCGTGTGGTTGTTGGCATATTGGTTTGCATGGTTGCGAGAACAGCCTGTTCCCGGTGAGGTTCCTGCTCCCACTGATCCGTTTGCTCAAGCCTGGCTAGATTGGCGACACTTGCCTGCTCACCCTACTGACGGAGAACGGCTTCGCCTCGCTGCACTGTCAGTTTTAGAAGCCACGGTGCGATCGCCCCTGGAACAGACACGGGTTGTTATAGAGCGGGGATATGCTCAGCTTTTACAGCAACAACCACTTGACCCAGAAACGTGGTTACCGCAGGTGCAAAGCCACGTCGGGAAGATGAGTGAACGTCCTGCCAATCTAACGGCATGGGCACCCATTCTCAAAGCATTGGCGCGATCGCTCATGTCAGCCAACCAGCGAGCATTAGCCTATCAATGCCTGGTAGCCGCCACCACACCCACATCAAAGGGGTCAGCGTTTGAGCGATTAGCCGCAGGGGTGAACGGGAAACAAGTCATTCTCGGATGCAAGAGTGGGCAGTAGAAAGGGGAGAGTAGGGAGTGGAGAGTTTGCGTTAGCATTCGGATGATTCCACCATGAAACAGAAAGCTACTTTAATTACGAATGCCACGAATGGTAGTGACATCAGCGGTGACATCGATGGTCTAACCTCGTTGCCTGTATCAGAGTGGCTAGAGGTCACGCAAGTTCTGACTCCTGCGGAGATACAGGCTCATGTCACCTCTATTCGCAACGATGTTGTGATCTATCTGCCTAACCCTCATACCCTGTCAGGTCAGATGGCAATTCCTCTCATGCCGTCTTCCCCATTTCTGATGCCCTGGTTTCCAGCCTCGCCATTGCCCACTGAAACTGCGATCGCAAACTCCAATGAGATCGTTGCATGGATTGCTTCCACCTGTTTAGTACAACAGGCGGTGCCGCAGTTGCAGCCTTCAGACTGGACAGTGCTCCGCTTGGCTGAGGTGTTAGAGCGGGCGAGCATTCCTTTTGATTGGGCAACCGTGAGCGCACTGCCGCTAACGGATATGCAACGGGAGTTAGGGAGCAGGGATTGGCAGGATCAGGATCATCGCTCCGCCAAGGATATCCAAGATCGGTCTGTGTTAGCCCTGGTGCCTCATTACCGCTGTGAAGCGTGGTTGTCTCGTTGTTTGCGATCGCTCCTGGCTCAGACGCGCCCACCCGATGCAATTGTGGTGATTGACGATGCCTCTAATCGTCCTCCAATCGGGATTGTAGAGCAGTTTCCCAACGTCACTCTGCTTGCTGCGCCCGATCGCGTGGGTCCCTATCGGCTGATTCAACAGGTGATCCATGACACCCATTATTGGGGGTATGTGTTTCAAGATGCGGATGATTGGTCAAGTTGCGATCGCCTCCAATCCTTGTTGGCTCTGGCATTGGCTACCGGGGCTGAATTGGTGGGAACTCAAGAAATACGAATCGATGAGGAGGCTCAACGGTTAACGGCGGTGAATTATCCGCTTGATGCAAACGCGGCTCTAGCCACCAAACCGGGACATCCCCTATTGCATCCCACCAGTTTTGTCACTCGCGATCTGGTGCAACGCCTCGGAGGATTTGCCACTGGACTGCACTTTGGTGGAGACACCGAGTTTTTGTTGCGGGCGGTGTGGGTCGCTAAAGTCGTGAATCTCCCCAGTTACAGCTACTTTCGACGTAAGCGTTCTCACTCTCTGACAACCGCTCCTGACACTGGGTTGGAGTCTTCGGCACGGCAAGCGTTATTACGCCAACTGAAACAGCAGGCGATCGCTCGTCAAGCTGCATTTGCATCCGGAGAACCCCCGGATCTGAGTCCGATCGCCACAGCTCCAGCAATTCAGTTAAACCACATCACAGGTCCACCGCTCAATTGTTCAGCCTCACCTGTATCGAGAGGATAGATTGCCTTAAGGTATAGGGAATGGTATCTGGGCTACTGGTTAATGACGTTCATCCCTGTAATTGCTGCAACACAAGACCACGGAGCCGTTGCCGGACTGGTGACGATTTTGATCATTCTGCTGTTGGTTGCAACAGGAGTGGCACTGCTGTCTCGCCGCCTGCGACTGCCCTATGTCACGGGATTGGTGTTAGCCGGATTGGCGATCGCTGACTTGTTGCCAGAGCGCATTGGACTCGATTCGGCGTTGATTCTCAATTTGTTTCTGCCGATTCTGCTGTTTGAGGCAGCGATTAACACCGACCTCAGCCGTTTGCGAAGTACGGTTAAACCTGTGTCACTGTTAGCGGGTCCAGGCGTCATTCTCTGTGCTGGAATAACCGCGATCGCCCTGAAGTTTACGCTCGGTTGGAATTGGATTCAAGTCCTGATTCTGGGTGTGATTCTGGCAATTACCGATACCGTCTCAGTGATTGCGGTCTTCAAGGAGGTTAACGTACCATCACGCCTCTCAACCATTGTGGAAGGAGAGAGCCTGTTTAATGACGGCATGGCGTTGGTCTTATTCAGCCTGATCTTGCAGGCACATGCCACTGGCTCTATTACCGTAGCCGACAGCATCCAGCAATTTTTGCTCGTGATTGCGGGTGGAGCATTACTGGGACTGATTTTGGGCTATCTCAGTGCAGAACTGTTTTCTCGCTCCGATGATCCCCTGAGTGGCATCTTGCTAACGGTGGCACTGGCGTTAGGGGCGTTTCAAGCGGCGGAGTCAATTCACGTCTCCGGTGTGGTGACGGTCGTGGTCGCTGGATTGGTGGTCGGCAACACTGGCTTGACCCGCCGATTTTCTGCCTCTAGCCGCATCACTCTCTACAGCTTTTGGGAATATGCCGGGTTTGGGGTCAACACCTTTATCTTTTTGCTGATTGGGTTAGAGATCAACTTAACCACCCTGTGGCAAACACTGCCTGCGGTACTCGTGGCGATCGCGGCTTATCAGGTGGGGCGGTTGCTGTCAGTCTATCCCTTACTGGCAATCCTGCAACGGTTCGATCGCCCTATTCCCCTCCGCTGGCAACATGTCCTGTTTCTGGGCAACATCAAAGGTTCGCTCTCAATGGCGTTAGCACTCAGCCTCCCGGCAACGCTCAGCGGTCGCGGCGACCTGATCGCGCTGGTCTATGGAACCGTGTTGCTATCCCTGATTGGGCAGGGATTGAGCCTCCCCTGGTTGGTGAAACAGCTAAACATTAGCCCAGTTCCCGCATCACTACAACAAGTTGAGGAGTTGCAGGCGCAGCTCATCACCGCCAAAGCTGCACAGGACACGCTAGACGAGTTACTCAAAAATGGCATTTTGCCAAAAGCCGTCTACGAAGAAATGCGATCGCGTTATCAGGTACAGGTCGCAAAGTCTGAGAAATTACTCCGAGAGCATTACAACCTGCGCTCTGATCCTGGAGCCATCGAAAAGAGCGATCGCCCCAAGTTAGACGCGATTCGGCGACAGTTGTTACTGGCTGAAAAAGGTGCTTTGAATCAGGCATTGCGACGACGGGTGATCTCAGACACCGTGGGGCGATCGCAATTACAAAAGATAGATGAGCAGTTGCTCAGCTTAGAGGACGACTAGCTTTTGCCTCCCATTGCCTTTTCGTAAGGCAATCAGTTTGCAACTCGTCGATTACCCTTCATTGCAGGCATCAAAAAAGCTAACCACTTGGTGCATCGAACCGGGTTTTGTGACCAACAGAATCGTTGAACCTGCCTCTAACAATGTGTTGCCGTTTGGAATCACTAGATTGTCATGTAAGTGATGTTGATAGCCAATGATGAGCGAATCACTGGGAAACCGAGAATCTTGAGCAATTTGGGCAACACTACGTCCCACCACCGGGCACTTGGCAGGAACCGCCAGTTTTAACACTTCAATCTGCCCCTGCTCAAAATGCATCATCGACTCCACCTGGGGATATTCGATCGCATTTGCCATGGTTGAAACAGCCAGGTCGATCGCATTCACCACCATCGTTGCCCCCGCAATCCGGTATGGCTCTGCAAAATCCCGATGACGCATCCGCACCACGATCTGAGGCACACCATAGTGCTTTGCCAGCGTCACCATAGCCAAATTCAGAGCATCGTCCCGCAGCACCGCCGCCAGTGCATCCGCTTTGCGAACGCCCGCCTCCAGTAACACGTCTGTGCTGACAGCACTACCTTCAAATGCCATCACACCTAACTGATCCCGCGCATAGCGACAGGCGGCAGGGTCAACATCAATCATCGCCACTGTATGCCCCAGGTCTACTAACTTTTGCGCCAGGTTAATCCCAACTAATCCGGCTCCACCAATCAGGACATACATAGGGTTCTCCTCAATCAGCACTTAGCTATTAATATAGCCTTTACACTTGTTTGAGCCGATATCCCAACCCGTGAACGGTTTCAATAAAGTCTTCTGGTGCTCCGGCAAGTTTGAGCTTTTGCCGCAGGCTCTTGATATGCGCTTTCACAGTGTCTTCTTCAGGAGGCTCCGCCAGTGACCACACTCGCTCGATCATCAAAGCTCGACTCAGCACACGCCGACCGTTTGAGAGCAGCAATTCTAAAATAGAGAACTCTTTTGGAGTCAGCCGCAGGGGGCGATCGCCATAGACCACTTCAAAAGTGCTGGAATTGAGCCGCAAGCTGCCCCACTGCGACACCGACATCGAGCCAGAACTGCCTCCGCGCCGCAATAGTGCTCGTACTCGTGCCAGCAACTCTGGTAGATCAAAGGGTTTCACAACATAGTCATCGGCTCCCGCATCTAACCCAGCAATTTTGTCAGCACTGGTATCGCGAGCCGTCAGCATCAACAACGGAAAATGATAACCCTGCATTCGCATCCGCTGACACAGGCTCATCCCATCTAGTTTAGGCAGGGTGACATCCAGCAACACCAAATCATAGGGTAAGGTTGTCACTTGCTCCCACCCTGCTTCTCCATCTCGCGCCACATCGACCACATAACGTTGGTCGCTGAGTGCCTCCGACAAAGCATCCCCTAACTTGGCATCGTCTTCAACTAAGAGAATTCGCATAAGTCAGCCCCGAAACCAAAATTTGAATTGTCAGCCTGCATCTACAGCGGCTTACACAAACAGTTTGCATAACAGCCCATCACCAACAGACCTGCCACTTTCCGAATCAGAAGCCGAGCCAAACCAGATGAACCTAGGGAATGTCTGAGAAGTTTTTGGCGGTTAAAACCGCGACTACAAGAACAAAGTCCACCGTTGCGGACTCAAACCAATTCAGGCTCTCCGTAACCTGTGGAGGCAGGTTTTGCGCTTGTAACTGCGACTTTAGTCGCTGCTTTTAAGACACTCTCTTAGCTCCGATCGCCTCTCGATAGAACCTGCTGTAATTTGCGGGATTTGTAATTTAGATTGCGTTGAGTTAGAGACAACCGCTGTGCAATTGGATACCTTATTGTTGAGTAGCTTACACTCGTTGCAAAACTTTACAGATTTGTCACCCCCATCTGTGTCTTGAGACAACTTAGTGGATTTAATCAATTCGCAAACTGTACAGGCGGGTTGAGTAGACCTATCTGCACCCTGCAATGGATTTGACGGTAACCCCTGCCCTAACCCAACATCAAACCCCCTAAACCCATCCTTGACGCCGCTATAAACCCTAATTTTTGCCATACTGGATCAGGGTTACAGCCTTGACCCATCCCCTGTTGTTCCTGTTTTGGTTATGCCCAGTCTTTACACAGAAATTGAGATCAATGCTCCCAGAGCGGTGGTCTGGCAAGCTTTGCTACGTAAGGAAGACTGGTTGCATTGGAACACTTTTCTGTTCGATCGCTCTCCCAATCAAAAATTTGAACGGGGGCGATCGCTCCTTTTATCGTTGCGGCGAGTCGCTGGCGAAGAAGAAACCGAGTTTGAGGCCAAAATCATTCAAGTCCAACCCGATGTCTGCTTGCGATGGGTTTCAACCGCACCGGGGTTTCGCAACGAACAGATCTTTGAGTTGCAAGATGTTGGTCGGGGGTGGACTAAATACACCCATCGAGAACAGTTTTCAGGGCTAGTCACTCGGCTCGCCCTGCCTTTCATTCGGCAGGATGAACAGCAGGGACTCAAACGAATGGCACGAGAGCTAAAACAGCACGCTGAGTTTTTAAGCCGTTAGTTTGCTTGAATACCTAACCAGAGTTTGGATAAGGCTTTTGGCAGTCGAAACCGCAGCTATAAGAGCAAAACCGACCTGCGTCGGTTCGTCAAATCCTGCATTTTCCGGAGTCCGCGTCGGCGGACTTCGCTCTAGTAGCCGCGAATTCATTCGCCGGGCTCTCAAACCGAACTGACGTTAATTGAGAAAAGACGTTCGGCGAATTGATTCGCCAGATACTCAACCCGACTTGACATGACTGAAGGACAAACCGACTCAGCCATACCCTTTGAGGCTGACCCATAAAACAAACCCTATTCAAGATGGAAACCATCCTAAATAGGGCTGAGTTATTTATAAAAGTGGTTTCTAATTACAAACCGAGTTGATTGCCCCGTCTGTATTGCAGATAGGCAGCCACAAACAACCCCGCCAACGTGATTGGGATCAAACCCAACACAATTCCTGAAAGTAAAGGTTCTACCACAGCTTATATCTCCGTATCACTATCAGGATCTTATCAAACTACAACCGCTTTCTCGGCATGCAGAGCAAGTTCTCGTAAGGGTTATCCGTCCTGGTGAAAAGCCAGGAGTAAGGAAAGAAAACGAAACGACGGAAAGGGCAGGTCGGCGATTGACCTATAGAAATCTCTCTCATAGAAGAGTTTAATTTTTTTATATTTTTCTAATAATTGCAGGATGACCCCTGGGAACCGCTTAAAACCCAGGTAAATCGCCAGGGAACTGCAAAAAAAGAGAGGTTTAGACCTCAACCCAGAGAAGCAGACTTGCTTACCTTGAGCTAAAAAACTTAAATTAAGTTATAAATTGAAAAGCTATATACATTTGTGTTTTGACTAGAGAACTTTTGGATAATCAGCTTACAGATAAAGACATCTCAATTCAGAGATGGATTTTAATCGGCTTGGCGGTGCTGCTCACCGTCATCCTGGTTGTTTTTGGTGTCCATCAATTTCGATATTCTGACCCTTATGTAAAAAGTGTGCTGTCCAGACAGGGTGATGTGGATCAGGGAAGATTTATCTTTCAAATGAATTGCTCTAGCTGCCACGGCATTTATGGCGATGGTCAGGTTGGTCCCAGTCTGCGCCACGTCTCATCTCGCAAGTCTAGCCTGGGTTTAATTCATCAAGTGACTAGCGGTGAAACTCCACCCATGCCTCAGTTTCAACCCTCTCCACAGGAAATGGCAGACTTATTGAAGTATCTCGAAAGTCTTTAGGTTTGGTGGCTCAATAGAGTGGGGCGATCGCTCTTAATTTTGTTCTTCCCGTCCTTTCATCTCACGAACCCCGCATGGGCGACAGGGCGTACCTTTACAAACCTGTCCAGCAGGTAAACTGCTAAACACACTACTCCGAGCACCAACGACTGTATTTGCCCCAATTTCAACTCCGGGTGCAACAAAGCAATCGGTTGCAACCCAGGCACCGTTACCCACTTTGATCGGGGCAGTCTTGAGCCTAAATGCCGGGTCTTGGATATCATGACTCCCCGTGCAGAGGTAGGTTTTTTGCGAAATGACGCAGTGCTGCCCGATTTGAATCTGGTCGAGGCTGTAAAACACCACATCATCGCCAATCCAGCTATAGTCGCCAATCTCTACCTTCCAGGGGTAGGTGAATCGTGCGGTTGGACGGATCACCACACCCTGCCCAATACGTGCCCCAAACAACTTGAGCAGAAACCGCCGAGGTGCATGGGCGGAGTGGGGCGTGAGGGGAAAGGCGATCGCCTGCACCAACCACCACAACAATACAACCCATCCCGATCGCCCCCGGTCATACCAGGATTGGTCATATTGCCGCAAATCAACCCAGGCTTCATCAGGTGTAACTGCTTTTGAAGCATCTGCGGAATTATTTACAGATGGAGGAATAGAATCGGACATAGAGCCATTCTCATTTGCATTACCCATACTGTTACGTAAGGGCTAAGAGTTGATTTGTAGATGATTGTTTCAATCCCCCTAAATCCCCCTTGAAAAGGGGGACTTCAGACTTTTGTTTGGGTTTTCCCCTTGTTAAGGGGGGTATGGGGGGATCAAGGACTAGCAGATGTTTCGGAACTTAAAGATTGACTTTATAAATTAGCTCTTAGCATTGCCAAGCCCTTACCAAGCATCAGAGTTGTGACAACTCCGACTTCTATGAGTGGCTAAACCGTTTTAACGGGGTCAGGTTGGGAAGAGGGTTGGGCAGGTTGAGTCGATTGACCAGACGTAACATTCAATTGTCCGCCAAACTGCCGCAACTCAAACAGTTTCACGCCGATTTGGTATTCATACTGACTGAGCAAGCGACCATAGATATAACCCGCTTTGCCATCGAGGAAGCCCAACCGAATGAAGTAGAACAACACAAACCGGATGAAAGGCTTGAAGGGTAAGCGAACCCAAATCTTTTTGAGGAAGCGTTTGCGTTGAACGGAATCCCCAAACAGGTTGGCACCAATCGTGCCGCCTTCGCCCATACCTGTGAGCAAGTTGTAGTAGATTTTGGCTTCCCAGTTAGAGTAGCGATTGTGTCGTTCTAGCCAGTGATAAAGATCGCGGAAGTCGATGTGATCCATATCGTTCTTCAGGTAACCGACTTTGCCCTCTAACACAACGTGCTCGTGAACTTCGTTATCGCCTGTGTTGCGGATCTCTTCGGTGTTGAGGTTTTCGTAGCGACCTTTTTGATGGCGGAACAGACGCAGGTTCCAGTCAGGATATTTGCCACCATGGCGAATCCAGGTGCCCAGGAAGTAAACGCGACGGTTGATGTAGTAGCCGTTGAATTCAGGGTTTTTGATGGCTTCTGCAATCTCATCCCACAACGCAGGTGTGATCCGTTCGTCGCAGTCTACAATCAAGACCCACTCATTCTTGAAAGGCAGGTTTTCCAGCGACCAGTTTTTCTTTTTAGGCCAGCGACCGTTGAAGTGGAACTGTACCACTTGAGCACCGTTGCTCTCAGAAATTTCAACAGAGCGATCGCTACTTTGAGAATCAACAACAAACACCTCATCTGCTCTCGACACACTAGCCAGGCAGGCGGGCAGATTTGCCTCTTCGTTCTTAGCGGGGATGAGGACAGATACCGGAAGCTTTGGAAGTGAAGTCATAGTTGGGGTCTATAAAGTGCAGTAGTGAGTCGAAAACTTAGGAGTGATTGAGGCGTTTTGAAGCAAATAGCATCCCTTCAACAGCGGCTTTTAAGTAACCAATTTGTCCATAAGCATAAACAAAGTTATCAAACGATTGGGCAGGATCATTGACATGTTTGAGAGCGCGATACATTCCTCGTAGAAATCGTTCGGAACCTCGCCCTAGTTGTTTGAGTCCTGCTCGTCCGGTTACTTGTTCCCGATAGCATTCACTAATTCCTTGCCACCAACCTCGTTTCAGGAACCACGAACGTTCCAGGCGTTCTGGAGCGACGTTATGGGCTGCCAGTGCATCAGGCAGGTAGGCAACCTGCCAACCCATTTTCAACGCCAACTCGGTCATGTGCAGTTCTTCATTGGACAAGAGGTTTTTGCCGACCCGCCCCAGGTTGACATCAAACCCACCGATTTTCTCAAGAAATTCTCGGTCGATAGAGTAGTTTAAGCCTCTGGGAGTGAGATTGGGGTTGTTGATGTAAACGACCTGTTCACCTAAATCGTAGGCTCCCAGATTAGCGGCTAGATTTTCAGACAGCCATAGCGGTTGGCTGGTGCCTTCTGCCCAGAGCAAAGTGACTTTGCCACCCGCGATCGCCAGCTTGTCGTGAGTTTGATAAGCCGCATGAAGCATTCGCAGCCATTGAGGGCTAGCCTCTGCATCATCATCCAGGTAAGCCAGGATGGGGCTTTTGGCAACTCGTGCGCCCGTATTACGCGCAACCGATAACCCAGTTACAGGTTCGTAGACATATTGCAATCGGGGGTGGGGTAGACGAGCTTCTACCACTTCACGGGTGCGATCGCTGGAAGCATTGTCAACAACAATCACTTCGTATTCGCCCTGAAAATCCTGCTCAAGCAGGCTGTCGATCGCGGCACCAAGATAGCCATCCCGGTTATGGGTGCAAATAATGGCGGAAATTTGCGGGTCAGGCATAGGGGGTTGAGCCAGGTTTCCAATTTGCTACTCTCTATTTAGCCCATAAACCCTGCCTGGGGTCATCAATTTTTGGTAAAGAACCCTTAACAGCGAGATGAATTTACTGAATTTCCCACTCTCTGGTCTACAGCGATCATTCACGACGGAGCTCGTCAATTCTGTCTTCCCACTGATTTTTCTATTCCCTACAACGTGTTACGGCTCTTCTTTAACACATCACTCCACACCATCAACCATCAACCATTGACCATCAACCATTGACTGCTGATCTCTCTAGTGCAACCTGCTATGCACTTCAATGAGATTCTGAGCTAGGTGACTGAGCCGGGTTTCCAAGTCTTGCTTGCGAGCGAGGAGTTGCCGCAACTTCTGATATCGAGCGATCGCCAAACTGACATGGGGCAACTGATCTGGTGGGCAGGGACGCGACCAAAGCTGACCATCGGCATCTAACCCACAGAGACGATAGCCCTTGCGGGGGGAGTTGTGGGTGGCTGTTAACACCGAATGAGAGCCAATTTCCTCAACAAAGTTCATGAGGCGATCGGGATCAGCATGACGCAGAGTTGCAGCAGCGGGCGATCGCATATCCCCGTTTTCAGATTCGAGCCAACCATCAACAATCGGACCTTCCAGGTAAAGCTCTTGAATGTCCATCAAAATTTGTTGCAGTTCGGCTTGCCATCCTCCTACAACGGTTTCCATTTCTTTGAGGAGTCCCATCGCAAAGCCTGGGTTCGCTGCATGACGGTGACTACTAAAGGTGGGTCGCTTTACTTTGGGCAGGTTGGGTGCCTGGGGGCAATGTTCTTTAACAGGAAAAGGCTGTACAGTCGGCGCAACCGGAGTCGTCATAGGGGCAACGGTTGCAGTGACGGCATTGGTGGGACGGGTCAGCGATCGCACATCAAAGGAATAAGTTTTGAGACTGGGCTGGCTTGGAGTCGCTGGAGTCTGGCTCTTGAGTACCAGATGCCCGACAACATCACGACTGGGAGGCAGTTGGGGGGTCACCGCACCTTGGGTATGAAGCTGATTGAGGGTTGCTTCAATCCGTTGCAAGCCCGGTTTCATAGTGCGATCGCTCCTCTGTCTGGGATGTTAAGAAAATTCTATCGTCAATGCTTGACATAGAGGTTATTCTAACCACGTTCTGTATCGATTGAACACCAGTACTAAGACAAGAAGGATAAAGGATGAAAAATATAAGGATGAAGGATGAAAGATAAAAAGTAGAATTCAAATCTCTTTTCATCCTGCATCGTTTAGCTTTTCGCTTTTGCCTTTGGGGTAGTCACCTTTATCCTCTTACCTCTAATTTTTTAGCCTTTGTCCTGCATCGTTTAGCCTTTCGCTTTTGCCTCTAACGTCTCCAAACGGCTCTTCAAGTCCTGGTTGTCGCGTTTGAGTTGATCGAGTTCCTGTTGCAGTTTTTTGACGGCTTCGTTCTGTCCGGCGTTTTTCAAAACTTTCTGAATCGCCTCTTCTGCCATGCGACGGACACGACCATCGGGGGTGCGATCGCTCAAAGATTGCAAAATGCCGATCGCTTTGGTGGTTTCCATTTGCCCTAAAGCAACCACTACTGAGACTTGGGTTAAGAAGAAAGCTTCGTCTGCCAGTTCGGTCAAGCGAGTGAGGATGCGATCGACGTTGATCGGGGTCTGTCCGGTAGAGATGCTGCCAAGGGCACGGATGGCACCGAGTCGCAACGGTTGAGGCGTGCCGATCGCGGTGTATTCCAACAGCAGGTTCAGGGCTGCTTCGGAGGTTTTGAGCCGACTTAAGCCAGCGATCGCCCCATTTCTCACCGTCTCATTCCACCCGGCTCGCTCCTGCAACACAGATTGGAGAAGCTGAATCACGGCTTCCTCTTTGGAGTTGCCGTTGAGGGTCGTGGCTGCAACCGTGGCAACTCCCCGAATTGCCGCCGCTTCGACGTAATAGCTGGGATCCCCTTTCTTGGCGATCGCCTTCAACACCTCGTAGCTCTGCTCTGTTTTGATTTGCATCAAGGCTTCTACGACGGCTCGACGCACTCTCGCCTCTGAGTCGTTCAAGCCTTCCACCAACCCTTCAAAGGCTTGATCGAGCTTGATAGACGCCAGTTGTTCGGCTACTTCTGCCCGCACTGCCCAAAACTGATCCGCTTTGAGAGCGGTTGTCAGGGCTTTTACCGCTTCTAAATTGCCTTTTCTGGCGAGTGCCTCGGCTGCCAAAATGCGCGATAACGGGTCGGGATCAGATTGCAGCTGCGCCTTCAGCTCCGCAACGGGATATTCCAGCGTCACCGTTTTGAGGAAATGGTTACCCACATCAAAACTGACAAATTGGGGCTTCTCCTCTAACGGGAAGTAGAAAGTCTGCTCCCGCTCGTGAACCCGTACAGTAAAGGTTTTCAGCGTGGCGGGTTCTGAGCCGTTGACATAGCCAAATCCCAAAGGAATCTTCAGGTCAAACAGCCCACTCTTGAATCCGGTGTCCCCGTCTTTGACCTGAGTTTGGGTAATGGTGAGCTTGGCTAGTTTGCTGTCGCCATCCCACGAGTACGCCACCTTGTAGTCGGGATGTCCACCCCGAAACACGTACTGGTCAAAGAGAAATTGAAGGTTGCGACCTGTAGCTTTGTCGATCGCCCGCAACAGATCCACCGTCTCTACGGTCTTATGGGCATTGTCCTGAACAAAGGTGTGAATCGCTCGCTCAAACAACTCATCCCCCAACTCTGCCCGAATCATGTGATAGACACAGGCTCCCTTTTCATACAGGTGACGGTCATAGAGTTCGATCGCCTCCCGATAGATGTGCGTCACGATCGGGCGACGATAGCGAGAACTGTCTTCTGAGATGTAGCTGGATGCTTCTCCCTGGCGATAATAGGCAGCCTCATCGGCTCCATATTCGTGCTCCGTCCACATCACCTCGGAATAGGACGCCATGCCTTCCTTTAGCCAGGCGTGCGACCAGTGTTTGATCACTACCAAATCGCCAAACCATTGGTGCGCCAGTTCATGGGCGACCAGACTTTCGGTGCCCCGATTGTCTAATGCCGCACGTTCATCTAACAAACAGCGATCGGTCAGCAGCGTTGTGGAGGTGTTTTCCATGCCGCCAAAGATGAAGTCATCGACACACACTTGGGCGTACTTGGGGAAGGGATAGGGATAACCGTACGCCTTGCTAAAAAACTCGATCATCTGCGGCGTTTTGCCCATACTGCGGCGGGCATCGGCTTCGCGTCCTTTATCAACGTAGTAGGTAACGGGTTTGCCGTTCCACTCATCACGCAACTCGGCAAAGTCCCCCACTGCCAGCGTCATCAGGTAGGTGGGATGCACCTCCTGTTGTGACCAGTGATAGATTTTGCTGTCTCCCTCTTCCTGCGTATCGATCAGTTCCCCATTGGAGATGGCAAGCAGATGTTTGGGAACTCGCACCCGAATTTCAGAGGTCGCCAGTTGCCCCGGATAGTCAAAGCACGGAAACCAGAAACGGGAGTCCTCATCTTCGCCCTGTGTCCAGACCTGCATAGGTTTGTTGGGATAGTGCTGATCCGGTGCAATGAAGTACAGTCCCCGTTGAGGTTGATCGGCGGAGTAAGCGATCGCCACCTCAATTACCTGACCCAACTCACTTGGCTCGTTGAGATAGACCTGCAACTGCTCACCGTCGTAGTCAAACCGTTGCTCGACCGAGCCTACCTTGACTGAGTGAATCGTGAGTTGAACTGCATCCAACGTCAGGCGATCGATGCCACTGCGAACCGGATTGAGGCGAATCGTACAAGTCCCGTCATAGCGTCGCTGCGGAATATCCAACACCAGGTCTAACGCGATGTGTTCAACCTGACCCGGGCGATCGGGATTGTAGTGAGGTCTTGCCCCCGGTAACTCAAACGACCTGTGACCATTACTATCGGAATCAAAATAGGACTGCATCATGGGGAAGCGATCGCCGCAACAATATCTGAGTGAGAATTATAGCGAAAGGCAGAGGGTAGAGGAGTAGAGGAGTAGAAGCGTCATGAGTTGTGAGTGGAGGTATGTCAGCTCAGCCCCACTCCCCATTCCCCACCATTGACCATTAACCATTGACCATTAACCATTGACCATTGACCACTGACCATTGACGATCGACCAACAATCCAAAATCTTTCCTGATTTCTCACCTGACATGGCTGGACGAGTGGGATGATAGGATTGGATGATGAGTTTTCCTTAATTCCTACCGGAATATCGTAAATTAATTAATCTGCCCTTTCCAGTCGTTTATCGTTCCAATGGTCAAGACTCCCACTCCCTTCTCAGCACCAAAAGTTTCTAAAGTCGAAGGCATCAAGGAGCGCAGCAATGCCCTGCGTGAGCCAGTCGCTACTGAAATTTTGCAAGACACAACGCACTTTAGCGAGGATGGCATTCAAATCCTCAAGTTTCACGGCTCCTACCAGCAGGACAACCGGGATAACCGAATCAAAGGGCAAGAAAAAGACTACCAGTTCATGCTCCGCACTCGAAATCCTGGTGGTTACATTCCTGCACAACTCTATTTGGTGCTCGATCAACTTTCGGAAGAGTATGGCAACCACACTCTCCGCGCTACGACTCGCCAGGGATTCCAGCTTCACGGCGTGTTGAAGCAGAACCTGAAACTGGTGCTCGGAACGATTATTCGCAACATGGGTTCCACGTTGGGGGCTTGTGGTGACCTGAACCGCAACGTCATGGCTCCTCCTGCACCGTTCAAAGACCGTCCAGAGTACGTCTATGCACGCGAGTACGCTCACCATTTGGCGGAGTTGTTGACTCCGCACACCGGAGCCTACTACGAGATCTGGTTGGATGGCGAAAAGGCAATCACCGCAGAACCCCATCCCGATGTGGCGGCGGCTCTCTCCAAAAACGGCAATGGAACGATCGTGCATGACTCGGAGGAGCCGATCTATGGCACGCACTACATGCCCCGCAAGTTCAAATGTGCGATCGCCGTTCCGGGAGATAACTCGGTCGATCTGTTCTCACAGGATGTGTCCCTGGTCGTAATCACCGATGAGAATGGCTTGCTACAAGGCTTTAACGTCTTTGCAGGGGGTGGCTTAGGACGGACTCACAACAAAGAGGAAACCTTTGCTCGCCTCGCTGACCCAATCGGCTACGTCGATAAAGCCGATGTGTTTGATGCCGTCAAGGCGATCGTGGCAACTCAACGGGATTATGGCGATCGCGGCGATCGGCGTCATGCCCGGATGAAGTATTTGCTCCACGATTGGGGGGTCGATCGCTTCCGGCGCACTGTTGAAGAGTACTTTGGCAAGTCCTTTGAGCCGATGAAACCATTGCCAGAGTTCAAGTACAACGACTTTTTGGGATGGCACGAGCAGGGCGATGGCAAGCTGTTCTTAGGCATTTCCGTTCAAAACGGGCGGATTTATGACAATGGTTCCTTGAAGCTCAAAACGGCTCTGCGCGAGATTGAGCAGCAGTTTGCACTACCGATGCGGGTCACACCTCACCAAAACGTGATCCTGTACGAAATCGACCCCGCTCACCAAGCCGACATTCAAGCCATTCTCGATCGCTCTGGCATCAAGTTGGAGAATGCGATCGATCCCCTGGTTCGCTACTCGATGGCGTGCCCTGCGTTGCCCACCTGCGGTCTAGCTATCACCGAGTCAGAACGAGCATTACCGGGTATTCTCGATCGCATCCGCACCCTGCTGAACAAGATGGGGTTGAAGAACGAACACTTTGTCATTCGCATGACAGGTTGCCCCAATGGGTGCGCTCGTCCCTACCTGGCGGAACTGGGCTTAGTGGGTCAGGCTCCCGACTCTTATCAGGTTTGGTTAGGGGCTGATCCTAATCAGACGCGCCTCGCTGAAGTTTATGTCAACAATCTTAAAGGTGGTGAGTTAGAAGCTGCGTTGGAACCGTTGTTCTTCTACTTCAAGAACCACCGCACCAAAGGTGAGAGTTTTGGAGACTTCTGCCATCGGGTTGGCTTTGATGCGCTGCGAGAATTTGCAGCAACTTACAAGTCCGTCGTCAGCAAAAATCGCTCGCGCTATCGATTGGGTGTTGAAGATGGTCTGTATCAACGCCTCAAAGCCACTGCAACGACGAAAGGGGTTCCCATGACGGAACTGGTGGAAGAAGCCCTGGAGGCTTATCTGAAGACGCTAGAGTAGGCGATCGCCCTTTCATTGCATTGTGAGAGTGGAATCATAAATTGAGGAGGGGCGTTTCGCGAAACGCCCCTCCTGTTTCATATCTACGGTTCTTTAGGGATGCCTAGATCAAACCTGTTTAAGGAATTGTGTTAAGCAGGTTACAAAGCTTGCTGATCCCTGTATCATCAATGCGGTTGTGCGTATCATGGGAGCTACTCCAGGAGACAAAGCAGAAATTTTTTCTGAAAAGTCGCAAAAAGTAGTGACTCAAGGGGCAACAACTACTACAATATGCCCACATAAAACCGTTCCAATCTTGTGGTATTTCCGTCAGGGCATGTGCTGATTAGTCTGTCAATTTCCCTTCGCTGAAGTAATTCCATGACTCCGGTTCTAGAACGTCCTCCGATCGCCACTCCCCGTTACACAACGGCTGCTCAGCCAGCAACGACTGAGCAGAATCCTGCTGCTTCTCCAGCGTCTAACGTCATTGTCAAGCTCCAGCAAATTACCAAGATTTATCCCAACAACAGCAAAGCCCTGTTGGATGTCAATCTGCAAATTAGAAAAGGGGATTTCTTGTTTGTTACGGGACCTTCTGGGTCAGGCAAATCAACCCTGCTGAAGCTGCTGTATGGTGAGGAGCGACCTACCAAGGGGGACGTGTTTGTCCACGACAAGAACCTGGCTCGTCTGCGGGGCAATGACCTGTCGATGCTGCGTCGTCGCATCGGGGTCGTATTTCAGGATTACAAGCTAATTCCCCGTCGCACCGTTTCTGAGAACGTCGCGTTTGTGCTGTGGGCACAGGGCTTTACCCGCAAGGAGATTCATCGACGGTTGTTACCGACCCTCAAAATGGTGGGCTTGCAGGACAAAGCCAACTGCTTTCCCGATGAGTTGTCGGGGGGTGAGCAACAGCGAGTCAGCATTGCACGGGCGATCGTCGGAACTCCACCGATTCTGTTAGCCGATGAGCCAACAGGCAACTTGGATTCCGAGAATTCCTGGCAAGTCATCAAGATTCTCAAGAAGCTGAACTCGATTGGTATCACCGTGATTGTGACGACTCACGATGAGCAGTTAATTCGCCTTTCCAACCATCCTGTGATCCAGATCCGCAACGGTCGGTTATATCACCAATGGAAGTAATTAGAAAGCTAATCAGGGACACGATTAATCGCGTCCCTGATTAGCTTTCTGCTTCCTTAGCTGGCTCTCGATTGATCAGAGGATTTTGACTGTTCACTCACTTTGAGCAGGCGATCGCGAATTTGACTGAGTTGGTCATAGGTATTAATCGGCTCACGCGGCTGAGGACACTCTGTATCAGGCCAAAAGGTCAGGTCAGCGCAGGGACAGGTGGGTTCTCGTGACCCTAAATCCAACATTGGGACAGGCATCTCGCACCGAGCACATGGAGAGATCGTCCAGGATGAGCCAAGTAATTCAGCAATGGTTTGATTGGTGCCCTCTAGGTGAGCGTTTTGTCCATCATGGGCGATCGCCCGTTGCCAACAGGTTTCAAACTCAGGGCTGTAGCGATCGCCCCATAGGACTGGGCGAGGCAAGAGGAATTCCTGGTTATCAATCACTAACTTCTTACCTAACTGAAACCAGTAGGCGAGGTAGCGTCTTACTTCATCTGGGGATGCCATAACGTCAACTTAGTTTGTGACTGGGTCTACAACTCTGCTCGTACCTGCTTTAGGTTTAACTTTCCGTGTGAAATTTGCAGAGTTTTTAGATTGTTTAAATTGTGTTACACCTGCTTCAACGGATCGTGCATCGCTAGATAGACAATCACTCGTTTGAAGGAAGGAATTTGCAGAAAACTGCTCGTACAACTGGCAGAACAGTTGCTTTATTACGGAGGCAGTGAGTCCTTACTTCAAGGAACAAATCCAGTTACTACATCCTAACGAGTTTCGTCCTCTATCAGGCGTCACAAATCTAGAACAAACGTTAAGGATTCAGTAGTTCTGATGCTAAGTAAAACTTGTCGTAAATAGGGGTAGGAATTTGGGGTGCAGGGGTGGAATCCCTGGCTGGGGGCGCAGCCCCACACCCCCCTGGTTTTATTTCCAAACCCTATCTGTGAATATAGCAGTCCTATCTGATTTGTGAAAAAGGTGATTTGTGAAAGTGCCCGCCCGATGGGCGGGCACTTTCACAAATCATTTAGGGTTGCTATAGCAGTACTAAGGCTTTAAGGGCGTACCCAATTGGCTCAGGTTGAGGACATGCCCACCCGTGACAAGATACACGGTATCGGCGATCGCCCCAATGCGTCGAGTCAAGTCTCCCAGGCGATCGCGAAACAACCGTCCAATCGGGTAAGCAGGCACCACACCCCACCCCGTCTCCTCAGCCACCAAAATAATCGTTCCAGATGCCTGTTGGAGGGCATCCAGGAGCATCCGCGCAGTCACTTGCCAGGTTGCATCATCCTGTTCTAGAAAGTTAGCTAGCCAGGTGCCCAACGAGTCGATGAGCCAGCATTCCTCAGGTGTTGCTTCCTGAAGTGCCTCGGCGAGGGCGATCGGGATCTGCTTCGTTTCCCAATCTGCCGGACGACGTTGTTGATGTTTGGCAATGCGTGCCTGCCACTCGGCATCCGTAGGGTCGATCTGAGCCGTTGCCACATAGACGACAGCTTGACCCGATTGGGTTGCCAATCGCTCTGCCCACTCGCTCTTACCCGATCGCGCTGCCCCAGTCACTAAAATGAGTTGTTGCGTCACGGTTGCTTAAGCGGCGGGTTCAGCGAGTAGTGGGTCGAGTTGTCCCTTCGTATCCAGAGCATAGAGATCGTCACAGCCACCAATGTGCTGGTTATTGATAAAGATTTGCGGAACCGTGCGGCGACCGTTGGCTCGTTCTGCCATTCGCACCCGTGCGGCTCCATCACCATCAATCTTGTACTCGGTGTACTTCACCCCTTTCCACCACAGCAGCACCTTGGCACGAATGCAGTAGGGACAGGTCTGCCAGGTGTAAATCTCGACATTCGCTTTGACCTGCTCAGGCTTACGCCCCAGAATGGGATTGAGAAAATCTAGCACTACAAAACCTCCGCGATCGCATCACACACTCATATTCTCATCTGGTTGCGATCGCCTTTTCCACCCTCAATTGTCGCAATTTCCGAACTTTGGACTAACTTCAGTTCGCTCTAGAATTAGGATGGATGTAAGGCGCACCGTTCCTCGTTTGCAAGAGAAATGGTGGTCTTGCAAATTGAGTGAACTTATAGAAGCGATCGCGATCACGTTGTAACCATGGGATTCTTTGACTCTGAAATTGTTCAGCAAGAAGCAAGACAGTTGTTTGAAGACTATCAATCGTTGATGAGTCTAGGCGGCAACTATGGCAAGTTTGACCGTGAAGGCAAGCTGCTGTTTATCGAACAGATGGAGGCGATGATGGATCGCTATCGGGTCTTTATGAAGCGATTTGAGCTGTCAGAAGACTTCATGGCGCAGATGACAGTCGAGCAACTCAAGACTCAACTGAATCAGTTTGGTGTGACTCCACAGCAAATGTTCGACCAGATGAATCGGACACTGGAGCGGATGAAGTCTGAGGTTGAGAAGGCGACTTAGAAGTCAATCGTCAATCGTTAATCGTTAGTGGTCAATGGTCAATTGAAGTCTGAGATTGAGAAGGTGACTTGGAAGTCAATGGTCAATGGTCATTAGTCAATGGTTAATGGTCAATGGTCAATGGTCAGTGGTCAATGGTCAATTGCAGTTTGAGGTTGAGAAGGTAACTGAGGAGTCAAGCGTCAATGGTTAATGGTCAATGGTCAATTGCAGTTTGAGGTTGAGAAGGTGACTTGGAAGTCAATCGTCAATGGTCATTAGTCAATGGTCAATGGTTAATGGTTAATGGCCAAGTGAAGTTTGAGGTTGAGAAGGTAACTGAGGAGTCAAGCGTCAATGGTCAGTGGTCAATCGACTTGCCATAACCCAGGCTTTGAGGAAAAGTTGCTACTGACTATTGACTATTAACCATTGACCACTGACTATCAACCATTGACTAAACTATTAACCATTGACCACTGACTATCAACCATTGACCCTTCAATTCGGTCGAGGAAAGCGAGATGGCGGTGGAAAGTCCTCAACAGGTACGCCTTGCAGTGCTCGCACCATAAAGTCTCGCCAAACAGGAGCAACATACCCCCCTCCAGTCGCCCCGATGCCGACTGGGGTATAGTCATCATTGCCAACCCACACTGCCACTGCCAACTGAGGCACATACCCGACAAACCAGATATCTCGCTCTGAAGACGTGGTTCCCGTTTTCCCTGCCGCAGGACGGCTGAGACGCGCGGCTGTCCCTGTTCCACGAGTGATAACGCCCTTCAACACGTCATTAAGGGCTGCCACTGCCCAGGGGTCAAGGACTAACTGAGGACGGGGAGTATTATCGAGCAACACCTGTCCCCGACTATCGGTGACATGCACGATCATCGTAGTGTCGGAGTGCCAACCACCACTAGCAAAGGTTGCGTAAGCCCCTGCCATTTCAAGCGGGGTCAGGTCAACTGCCCCCAGAGGCAGCGAGGTCACAGGCTCAATGGGGCTGTTGATACCCAATGTGCGACAAATTTCAATAACACGGTTAATTCCCACGGCTTGCCCCAGCTTGACCGCAGGAATGTTACGCGACTGCTCTAATGCGGCTCGAATGGACATCGGGCCTGAAAAACTGCCGTCATAGTTTTGGGGTGAATAGGTTTCATACCCATCCGGATAGCTGACGGGGCTGTCATCGATGCTTGTTTCAGGGGCATACCGCCCAGTCGCGAAAGCCGCGTAGTAGACAAAGGGCTTAAACGCTGACCCCGGTTGACGGAGTGCCTGAATCGCTCGATTGTATTGGCTCTGGTTGTAGTCCACGCCACCGACCATCGCCTTCACGAAGTGGGTGCGGGGATCAACCGCCACCAATGCCATCTGATCGGCTCCCAGTCCACGTCGCCGAATCGCCCGATAGCCTCGACGCACTGTGTCTTCCGCGATTCGCTGCAACTTCAGGTCAATGGTGGTTTGAACCCGCATTCCACCTTTGGCAACAGCATCTTGACCAAAGCGATCGTTTAACTCCTGCACGACTGCCTCGGTTACATAGGGCGCACTGCTGGCACGGAAGGAGGTTACACTGCCCAAACGGATGGGTTGCCGTCGGGCTTCTAGAGCTTCTTGTTGCGTAATCCAACCCAGTTTGAGCATCCGATCGAGGACGATCGCCTGTCGTTGTTTGGCAGTTTGGTAGTCGATAAACGGGCTAAAGCTCTCTGGGGCTTGAATCAGACCCGCCATCATAGCGGATTCTGCCAGGGTCAGTTCGGAGGCAGGTTTGTTGAAATAGCTCTCAGCGGCCGTTTGTACTCCGTAGGTGTTGTGTCCCCAATAGACCTGATTCAGATACATTTCGAGAATCTGGTCTTTGTTGAAGATCTGCTCCAGACGCAGTGCCAACACGGCTTCTGCCACCTTCCGACTGAGCGATCGCTCCGGCGTCAAAAACAAGTTCTTGACCAACTGCATCGTCAGCGTCGAACCCCCCTCAACCGTTTGCCCCTCCTCCAGGTTTGTCAGAAAGGCACGGGCTACGCTGGTAGGGTTAATGCCGTGATGAGAAAAAAAGTAACTATCTTCGATCGCCAGGACGGCCCGCTTCAGGTCGGGCGAAATCTCGTTCAGGTCTACGACTTCCCGGTTGACCTCATCGTGAATGCTATCGAGTAGCGTGCCGTTGATGTCGTAGATGTAGGTTGTCTCAGCCGGAATGTAGTTCCGCAGAACGCGCACATCCGGCAGGTTGCGAAAACTGATTGCCAGTCCCACTAACCCACCTGCAATGACAGAGCTAGTGAGCATCGTGATCCCCAGGATGGTGCCTGCGGTGACTTTACCGACCGTTTGCACAAACTGAAACACCGGAGCAAGATCTTCAGATTGCTGTTGACCGGGCGACCTCTTTGAGGTGCTTGTGGGGGGTCGCTTGGGAGCAGGCGGTTTGGGATTGGGGGGTGGCGGTGGTGGGGGCACAGGACGCTGCCCCGTCGGCGGTGGGGGAGGAGTGGGAGGCTTGCGTTGACTCGCAGGCGGCTTTTGACCAGGAGATGGTTTCCGACGTTCAGGTTGTGTTTGTCTTGTATTCGATGACACGGCAGTTCCAATCCCTCAACACGCAAATGAATCAATGCCAACCAGAATCAACGCCCAATTAATCTATCCACCGCTCCAGACCCAACTCAATAAAACTATAACGGCTAATATCGCGATCGCCACCAAAGCGAGAGCAGAGGAAGATGGAATGGCAATGCCTCCAACCAGGGCTTTACCGCTACACCTCGTCCTGACGTGAGTGACTACAGCAACTCAGCAGCTAGATCAGTAGCTAATGAATTGTAATTCGTGGTACGAATTGGCTACGACGAACTTCACCCAGAATCAGGAATAACCCCTACTGAATTGCCTTCAAACTCAAAAATTGAGCCAATCATCGGATGATGTAGGGCGAATCTTGCAATTATAGTAGCTTGGCTCCTAAATCAGGATTCAATCACTGGGGTCAATCGTTGGAGTCCACCATTAGAGTCGATTACTGGGCACTCAAGATAGTTTGTTATCATGAGTTGCTCTTTAATCAGAGAGTGTAACGAAATTCGCCGGATATTTGCCAAGTATGGCTTTGGATCACCCATCAAACTTAACGAAATCGTTTTCCTGGTTGCATCGGGGCACCCATGAAATTTTCCCAAATCAACCTGAGTCTCAAAGCCCCGATGAAAATCTGGAACAGCGCATTGTCAAAAGCGATCGCCCCCTGCGAATCAAGTTTGGGATTGATCCCACAGGTTCCGAGATTCATCTGGGTCATAGTATTGTTTTCCGCAAGTTGAGAGCCTTTCAGGATGCTGGGCACACGGCTATTCTCCTGATCGGCGACTTCACCGCCCGCATCGGCGACCCCACAGGCAAATCGGAGGCTCGTCGCCAACTTACCGCTGAACAGGTCGCTGCCAACGCCCAAACCTATCTGGATCAGGTACGCCCCATTCTTGACTTTGACACACCAGGACGGTTAGAGATTCGCTACAACTCCGAGTGGCTCTCAAAGCTCAATCTAGCCGATATTTTGGAACTGCTGGCAACTACCACCGTTGGACAAATGCTGGCCAAAGAGGGCTTTGCTGAACGCTACGCCAAAGAAAACCCGATTTACCTGCACGAGTTCATGTATCCCCTGATGCAGGGGTATGACTCGGTAGCGTTGGAAGCTGATGTGGAACTGGGGGGCACCGACCAGAAATTTAACCTGGCCGTCGGGCGCGACCTGCAACGCCACTTTGGGCAGCGACCGCAGTTTGGCTTGTTGATGCCGATTCTGGTGGGCACGGATGGCGTGCAAAAGATGTCGAAGTCGCTGGGCAACTACGTCGGGTTAACCGAAGATGCCCTGTCAATGTACTCCAAGCTGGAGAAAGTGCCCGACGCGCTGATTCAAGAGTACTTTGAACTGTTGACCAACCTACCGCTAGATAAACTGCCAGAAAACCCACGCGATCGCCAAAAACTGCTTGCTCTCGAAGTGGTGACTCAATATCACGGGCATGAGGCAGCACTGGAGGCACAAAAAGCAGCCCTGGCACTGGTACAGGGAAATGCCAAACAAGCCGATGCTGTGCCTGAATTTTCCCTGGCGGATGTGCAATTTCCTGTAAAACTGTTTTACCTGCTGAGTGCCACAGGCTTGTGTAAGAGCAGCGGTGAAGGACGACGCCAAATTCAGGGTGGAGCCGTGCGGTTGGATGGCGATCGCGTTGATAATGTAGACCTCGCCTTTGAAACCGTCGATGCCTTGAATGGCAAAGTGCTGCAAGTTGGCAAAAATCGGTTTGTTCGATTAGTCAGGGGTTAGGGGTCAGGGGTTAATGGTTAATGGTTAATGGTTAATGGTTAATGGTTAATGGTTAATGGTTAATGGTCAGTGGTTAATGGTTAATAGTTAATGGTTAATGGTTAATGGTCAGGGGTTGAGGCTGGTATCTGTAGTTGTATTGATCGCTCTGGTCAATTGACGATCAACGATTGACGATTGACTAATGATTTGCTCTGGTCAATTAACGATTGACGATTGACTATTAACGATTGACTATTAACGATTGACTCCTGACCATTGACTCTCTTTAACCTTCTTTTTTCCTTTTTCATCTTCTTTTTTCCTCTTCTATGCTTCCATCCGATCGCATTATCGTTCCACTCGATGTTTCGACTGACACAGAGGCGATCGCCCTCATCGACCAATTGCCGCAGGTGACGTTTTGGAAGGTCGGATTGGAGCTATTTGTCAGCTCAGGGTCAACGGTCTTAACTGCGTTAAAGGAGCGGCAAAAACGAGTTTTTCTGGATCTCAAGTTTCACGACATTCCCAATACAATGGCAGGGGCATGTCGAGCGGCTGCAAAGTATGGAGTTGACCTGCTGACGGTTCACATTACCGCAGGGCATACCGCATTAACGGCTGCTCAAACAGCCGCTCACGAAGGGGCAAGTGCCGCAGGACACACTCCTCCTCAGTTGTTAGGGATTACACTGCTCACCAGTTTGAACTCACGAGCACTCGCGTTTGAGCTCAAAATTCCTTTAGAGTTACCCGATTACGTCGTGCAAATGGCGTTACTGGCGCAAGCCAGTCAGCTAGCAGGGGTGGTTTGCTCTCCCCAAGAGGTGGCTCAACTGCGACAGGTCTGTGGCGACCAATTTTTGCTCGTCTGTCCGGGGGTACGCCCTACATGGGCAGACGCCGGAGATCAGCAGCGATCGCTCAGTCCCAGTGCAGCGATCGAAGCCGGAGCCGATTATCTGGTGATCGGACGACCAATCACTCAATCGCCTGATCCAGTTGCGGCTTTCCAGCGAATTTGTGATGAGTTGGGGAGTAGAGAATAGGGAGTGGGAATTAGGGACGTTTTGACAAACCCTTGTAAAGGTTTGAGTAGCACATGATGAAGACGCTACACCAGCAGTGGCAACACACAATCAGACTCGCGATCGCCGGGGGATTGGGCTGGATCGTCGCCAATGGAGTTGGGGCAACCGGGGCAATCGCTTCTGAAGAAACCTATGTGCGACCCACAGCCACCTGCCCTACAACGGTCGCAGCAATCATGCCGCCGCTATTGCGCGATTTACCGAGCTATACCAATCGGGCTATTCAGCGATCGCGCCGCCGAGAACGAACCTACGTCCCTCCAGGTTATGTGTTGATTGCAGGCAATCCCGAATTTGCACCCCTGAGCCTGGGACCAGGTGAATACGTTCCAACCCTGCCCGATGACGAAGTGCAGCAGGTTTTCTTCACCACACTGGAACGGCGATATGTTGCTAACACCATCGTGCGACAGCAAAACTATCACTGGATCTTTTTGACCGAAACCTCCGAGGGTTGGCAATTGGTTACCATGCTCTCTCGCTCTGGAGGCTATGTCACTGTCCCTCAGCCCCCCTCACCTCCCGAAGACACCAGCCAGGGGGCGATCGCTCAGGGCATCCGAGAATGGTTGCGCGATTGTCGAGCAGGCGACATTGTGCCCATGGAATGAGTGCCCATGGAATGAGTGCCCATGGAATGAGTACCCATAAAACAATCTATGAGTGAATCATTCAACATTGATGCAGTATTCATGCACTTAGTACAACTCGTCGTAAATAAGGGTGGGAATTCGGGGTGCAGGGGTGGAACCCCTGGCTGGGGGCGCAGCCCCCACACCCCCCTGGTTTTATTTCCAAACCCTATCTGTGAATCACAGTACTTAGCAACGCGGGAACTAAAATAGCTTTGCCACAATCATTGCTCTGGAAACTGACCAACAGTTTTTTGCATCGCAAGCACAACCAATACAAATCCGACACATAAGCGACAAATATTAGGGTTGAGTACATCAGTCCTAACGTTGTCTGTGACTGTCGATATAAGAGGTTTAGTGTACTTCCTGCATGACATGTTTCATGGCTATAGCAACCGAGGGGTTGGTTACGACGGGGTGCAGAGGTGGAATCCCTGGCTAGGGGAGCAACTCCCACAATCCCTTGTATTAACCGTCTCGACAGTTGCTATAAATCCAAAAGAGGTGCATCTAGTAATTGGGGGGCTGAACCTGGCGAATGAATTCGCGGCTATTGGGGCGAAGTTCGCCGACGCGAGCTGAGGTTTTGAACTTGCGTAGGCAGGTTGTGTTTTGGTAGCGTTCGACTGAGCTCACGCCGAAGTCTGCGGTTTTAACCGCCACTCCCTAACCGTCAGATGCACCCATCCAAAAGCATTTCACACCTCTGCAAAAGTCAGCTTATGTCAGAGATTTCAGGTACGACAAGAAGAAATTTGAACATTTTTAGTTATAACGGGTGCATTCTGCGATTTTTGAGGCATTCTAGGGCTAAATCTTATTCAAGATTTGCTCATACCGAGTCAAACGGTTAGTTAAGACGGAGTACACGGATGAAACCCCTTACTGTGGGCGACATCTCATCCCTCTGCCTAGCCGTCTCGACGGTTGTCATAGCATCTTTGCCCTGTAATTTCGTGAGGAGAAACAGAATGCAGGCATCACGTTATCCATCTACTTTTGTATTTGGCTTGCTTTTAACGATTGGAACTCTGTCTGCAAATTTATTATTTGCGACAGCAAGTTGGGGGCAAACGACTGAGGTTTCTACGTCTCAAGGTGCAGAACGGCTTGAATCCGATGTCACTACACCCGGCGTAGCGACCAACACTGTGTCGGAAACGGCCAATGCACCCGAAGCGGCGATCGCTGCCTCAGTAGACCCACAGCCCATCGTTGTTGAAACCGCAATTCCCCAGCTTGAGGAACTGCATACTGAACAACCCTCGACAACCGCTGGAGACTTACAAGCACAGCCGATCGCTCCTGCCCAACCTGCCGTTGCCGTTACTGAAATCGGGGATTTAGCTCAAGCCAATGATCCGGGTGCCGTCGCCCAGTGGAGCCGTTCTGATCTATATAACCTGGATGGCAACTCCTTTACCTTCCGAGTTGGGGGACGGATGCCAGTGCCAACTGCACTCCAGGGAGCCACTCGTCCTCGCACCGTCCTTCCCGGTTCTAATCGATCGGGAGGTGTGTCAGCGATCGTGCGACTAGAGCGACCTATCTTTGGAGGAGAAGGTGCTCTTGAGATCGAAGGGGGAGCTAACATTCTCGCTTTTGATCTGGGCTTTATTAGTCAACCCAGTAACATCACCACACCTCGGACTGGCTTCGGAGTTAATCTTTTTAACCAACGCTCTTACTTCCCTGCTTATCGGGAGGGCGATCGCGATGTAGACTTGCCTAACCAGGAAGAAATGTGGATTCACCGCCTGGGTGGGGGGGCTGAAGTTTACGTACCCCTGGGCGATCGCTTTAACTCGGCGATCGGTCTTTCCTATCAGCGAGTCTCCGTACGAGATGACATCTTTACGGACGACGTTGAACCCATTGATGAATTTGGTAATCGGCTGACCGTTGATAGCGATGGCATTGATGACCTGTTAACGTTCAACATCGCTGCTGTACAGGATTTTCGAGATAGCCGGATTTACCCTACAACGGGTTCTATCTTGCGGTTAGGTATGGATCAAGGCATCACGCTGGGCGATAGCAGCATCGCCTTCAACCGCCTCAGTGCCAACTACACCCGATTCATCCCTTTCTCCCTGTTTGGTTTTGATGAAGGTCCTCGCACCCTGGTTCTAAACGTGCAAGGTGGCGTGATTATCGGTGATACCCCCTCCTACGAAGGCTTTAACCTGGGAGGGGTCAACTCGGTGCGCGGTTTTGACAAGGGAGATATCGGCACAGGGAGCCGCTTTGTCCAGGCAACCGTTGAATACCGCTTCCCCATCTTCTCCTTCAACTTCCGAGATGAAGAGATCCCCGTTGGCGGCACCCTGTTTGTCGATTATGCCAATGACTTAGATTCGGGAGAAGATGTCATCGGTGAACCCGGAGAAGTGCGCGACAAACCCGGTGATGGATTAGGCTTTGGTGTCGGTCTGCGAGTGCGATCGCCCTTTGGCCCCATCCGGGCTGAGCTAGGCTTCGGCGTGGATGGAGACACCGTGTTCTACCTCACCACCAGCGAACGGTTCTAAGGGAGAAAGGATAAACGATAAAGGCTGAAGGATAAAGAGAGAAGAGAGAGGCAGAAGATATAGAAAGCTAGAGATTGAGGGACTGGCCCAATATTGAATCATCCCTCGATTTCCTTCTTTTTTTATCCTTTATCCTTCAGCCTTTATCCTTTTTTCTTACGGTGCCGGATTGGGATATCGTGTGTGGACTGCATTGATTTCCGTCAGAATCTCATCTGTCAGAGTGACATGAATACTCTCTAAATTCTCTTTGAGTTGTTCTAATGTGGTAGCTCCGATGATCGTACTGGCAACAAACCAACGACTTTTGACAAACGCGATCGCCAGTTGAGCAGGACTCAAACCACATCGAGTGGCGATCGCTGCATATTCAGCCACTGCTTCATTCACATTAGGTTTGAGATAACGTTGTCCGAACCCTGGAAACAGTGTGATGCGAGTCTTTTCAGGGGTTTTATTGACATACTTGCCTGACAACAAACCAAACCCCAATGGACTGTAGGCGAGTAGGGGAACGTTTTCGCGATCGCATGTCTCAGCCAATCCCCACTCAAAGGAGCGGTTGATCAGATTATAGGCATTTTGAATTGACACAACTTTGGGTAAGCCCAATTGCTGAGCAAGATGGCTGAACTGGCAAACACCCCAGGGGGTTTCATTACTCAACCCAATGCAGCGGATCTTACCTGCTTGAATCAGGTCTGCAAACACCGATAACTGCTCCTCAATGGGAACTGTTTCGTGATTTTTGGTTGGGTCGTAAACCGTCTGTCCAAATAGAGGCACGTAGCGATCGGGCCAATGGAGTTGATAGAGGTCAATATAATCAGTCTGCAATCGCCGCAAACTATCCTCTACCGCTTGTTTCACATTATCGCGGTCGATCGCCTTAGCTCCATCTCGAATCCATTTCATGCTACGACCCGGACCTGCAATTTTGGTAGCAACAATCAGGCGATCGCGCTGTTGATGCTTCAACCATTCCCCAATGAAGCTCTCGGTTAAGCCATAGGTTTCAGCCCGTGGTGGCACGGGATACATCTCCGCTGCATCAATGAAGTTCACTCCCTGGGCGATCGCATAGTCAAGTTGTTGATGCGCTTCCTCCAGTGTATTTTGATGCCCATAGGTCATCGTGCCCAGACAAATTTCTGAAACCCTCAGATCGCTTTCCCCAAGTTGGTTATATTGCATATAAGTCATTTGTCAATCGTCATTTGTCAATTGTGATCCTTAAAAGATCCAGCGTTGTTGAATGGAGATGGAGTAGATCCCCGGCTTCTCAACCAACTTGACTCAATCCCCTTTAATTTATACAGAAGAAGCCGGGGATCTGGGTTGCTGTTCATCTTTTTGCTTCTACCTGAATATCTCCTATGCTTGAGATATGACCATTTGCGAGGAAATCGTTATGGTGTTGACCGCTCAACAACTCGCTGACTTAATGCCCGATGCAACTCAATTAGAGAGCAATGAGCCAGAGATAGAAAGTTCTTTGCATTATGCTCAACTGGCTCTGTTAGTGGCATGTCTGGAATGGTTGTGGCGCGATCGCACTGATTTCTTTATAGGGGCTGACTTGAGTATCTACTTCAGTCGTCAACAGCTTAAAAACC
The DNA here is from genome assembly GCF_014697545.1 of Oscillatoria sp. FACHB-1407. GTDB lineage: Bacteria > Cyanobacteriota > Cyanobacteriia > Elainellales > Elainellaceae > FACHB-1407. Next base: position 95,682 of record NZ_JACJSA010000026.1, read on the forward strand.
GTGACTTTCGGGGACCCGATTTCTTTCTGGTCAAAAAGACGGAGAAGCGTCCCCGCAAATCCTGGGTTGTGTGGGAAGAGGATGGTCGCTATCCTGACCTGATTATCGAGTTGCTCTCAAGTTCTACAGCCGATGTCGATCGCACACTCAAAAAGGAACTCTATCAAGATCGCTTCCGCACCCATGAATACTTCCTATTTTCGCCAGAAAATCTGGAGTTTGTCGGCTATCGTCTGGTAAGCCAGCGGTATGAGGCGATTGCTCCCACGGAGTCAGGTCTGCTCTGGAGCGAGACACTTGACCTGTATCTGGGTTGCCACAACGGGCAACTGCGCTACTTCACCCCTGATGGAGCATTAGCACCCACCCCTGAAGAAGACGCTCTGCAAGCCCAACAACAGGCACTACAGGCACAACAGCAAGCCCTGGTCGCTCAACAACGAGCAGAAGAAGCCCAACAACGAGCAGAGCGGTTGGCAGAACGGTTGCGATCGCTCGGAATTGAGCCAGACGGGGAATAGCAAGATTCCCGTCAGACTTCGGCGGTTGTAAAGAAACGATTTGCAGGACGCGCCAACCCCAGATTTTCTCGCAGGGTCTTACCCTCATACTCCTTGCGGAAAATTCCACGCTGTTGCAGTTCTGGAATTACCTGATCGACAAAATCGTTCAGTCCTTCTGGCAAGAATGGAAACATGATGTTGAACCCGTCTGATCCATCTTCGGTCAGCCATTGCTCCATCTCATCAGCGATCGCCTGAGGTGTGCCCACAAAGATTAGCCCACCATAGCTGGCGACTCGTTGGGCGAGTTGGCGGATGGTTAAGTTTTCGCTTCGAGCCAGGGCAATGACGCGATCGCGTCCCGTATGACTACCATTTGTCTCTGGAATCTCTGGCAATGGTCCATCGGGGTCAAAGCTCGAAACGTCGTAACCCAGAGCAAGATTGAGGCTGTTGATGCCGCTGTCGTAGTGGATCAAACTGTTGAGATGTGCCAGTTTTGCCTGTGCTGCCTCGACGGTTTCGCCCACAACCACCAGTGCACCGGGCAGAATTTTGATGCTGTTGGGGTCACGCCCGATCGCCCTGGCACGACTCTTGATATCCGCAAAGAGTGCCTTGCCTGTCTCCAGGCTACCAATTCCAGCAAACACGACTTCAGCAGTTTCAGCCGCCAGTTGTCGCCCTGCCTCTGAGGCACCCGCCTGCACAATCACGGGATACCCTTGAATCGGTCTGGCGATATTCAACGGCCCCCGTACCGAAAAATAGGGCCCTTTGTGATTCAAAACATGCATCCTGGCAGGATCAAAATAGATTCCGGCATCTACATCTCGCACGAAGGCATCATCAGCAAAGGAATCCCATAGACCCGTCACCACATCGTAGAATTCACGCGCCCGTTTGTAACGCTCGCCATGTTCAATTTCTTCCTCTAACCCAAAGTTGAGGGCTGCATCTGGATTGTAGGTGGTGACAATGTTCCAGCCTGCACGACCACCACTGATATGGTCGAGAGAGGCAAAGCGACGAGCAACGTGATAGGGTGCTTCATAGGTTGTCGAAGCGGTCGCAATTAACCCGATGTGTTCGGTGACGGTGGCGAGGGCAGAGAGTAACGTAAACGGCTCAAACGAGGTGACTGTATGGCTGCGTTTGAGGGCGGCGATCGGCATGTTGAGAACGGCTAAATGATCTGCCATAAAGAAGGCATCAAACTTGCCCTGCTCCAGTTTTTGGATGAATTGCTTCAACGCTGGGAGATTGAAGTTGGCATCTGGAATCGCACCCGGATAACGCCACGCGGCAGTATGGATGCTCACGGGACGCATGAATGCACCTAACTTTAATTGCTTTGCTGCGCTCATTCCCCCTCCATCTGCAAGGCTTCTCATGTGTTGCGTTAACTGATCGTACGGGCAGGTTTAGCCGCAAAACCTTAACTCAGCAAGGATTTAACACGAAACCTGCCCCTACAGACCATGGATGATTTAACTGGATTTTGTCTTAAGGGTAAGATGCGATCGCCAAAAACCTTAGCCCCTTAAGTAACAATTGACCCTTGCCCCCTGACCACTAACCCTTGACCATTGACCATTAACCCTTGACCATTGACCATTGACCATTGACCATTGACCATTAACCATTGACCATTGACCACTAACCATTGACCATTAACCATTGACCATTGACCATTGACCATTGACCATTAACCATTGACCATTGACCATTAACCATTGACCATTAACCATTGACCATTGACCATTGACCATTGACCATTGACCTCTAACTCAGCACCTTTTAACTCTTCAAAAACACCTGCTGCCAATTTTGGGAGCCAAACTCTTTCTGAAATTCACTGATGACCCAGGAGATTGACTTGCCCTGCCGTTGGGCGATCGCCCCCAGATAATTCTTGTAATTCTCTCGGTCTTCTAGAGTTGGATTCATACCAAAGGTGGAACCCAGACACCAATCGTCTTTGGGCATTACCCCATACTTCTCATAAAAGGCTCGCAGTGCCCAATTGGGCGCGTACCCTTCACGAAACGTTTTTTGCCGTTGATGGTGAAAGTAAGCAATCAGTTCTGACTCATCGGCTAATTCTGGCTGAATCTCGTTCTCCACTTCCACCAGATCTTCTGTGATCACCTGCGTTTCTACTAACCATTGATGCCCACAATCGGGGCAGACGGTAACAAACGCCAGGACGACGAGATTGCAGAGGGGACACTGTTTCTTAGGCGCGGCTCCCGGTTCCCCCGGTTCGCTGCTGGTCGGCAACGTGTAACTCTGCACATCTTCGGGAAAGCCCAGACGAGATAGATTTCCGGCTTGATCGAGAATTGTGCCGTGGGTTTTTCCGGTGCTTGGCGAGATTCGCATGACTCGCCCAATTTGTTGGAAATGTAAGGCGCGTGATTGCGTCGGGCGCAGCAATAGCCCTGTTTCCACACTCGGCTCATCAAAGCCAATGCTGATCACATTACAGGAGGTCAGTACCATCAATTTGCCATCCCGCAGATCAGTGTAAAGCCGCTGACGGTCTTTGATCGGCGTACTGCCATCCACTACACCTGCCGGAATGCCTGCCAGACGAAAGGCATCTGCCACGTGGCGAGCGTGCTCCACATCCACACAAAAGGCGATCGTGCGGCGATCGGGCGTAAGGCGAAACCATTCTTCGACAATCCGCTCCACCAATTCGGGGCGATCGCATGCATTCTTCAACTCGCGCTCGTCATAGTCTCCGGCGATCGTCCGGACTCCTTCTAAATCAAGTTGTCCATCCGCAGGCATCCCGTAATATTTCATTGGGGCTAAAAAACCCATCCGTTGCAATTCGGACGGCACCGGGGAAGCCACCAGTGTTTCCATGTGGTCGCCCAGTTGCTCTTTGCCCAACCGATAAGGCGTTGCCGTCAGGGCTAAATGGGTGGCACTACGATGCGTTTCATACAAAATCTGTTGCCCAATCTGGCTAAAAACCGTGGTGTGCCCTTCGTCATACAACACCACATCCGCCTTCCACTTGCGCCACCACTGCCGCTTTGCCATCGTTTGAATGCTGGCAATCTGAATCGGGGCACTGGGGTCTTCCTTCCATCCGGCTTTGATAAACCCACAGTTCAACCCAAACGCCCGCATCTTGTCGTAGGTTTGCCCCACCAACACATCCAGATGCACCAGGAACAGCAACCGACAACCCCGTGCCTCCGCATGGGCGCAGATTTGCCCGCCAATCACGGTCTTGCCTGCCCCCGTCCCCGCAATCACAGCCACTCGCTTGTAGCCCTCACCCAATTTGGCATACAGATCTCGAATCAGTTGAATCTGGTAAGGGCGCAGGGTAGGCGGTTGCAGCGGTGTCTCAGGCGATTTCAGGTGCATCTAAGGCGATCGCTACGACGATACAAACGAACTAACAGTGTCCTCGATTTTACAGCATTTGAGGGGAGGGAGTCAGATCCCCGACTTCTCCTCTGAAAATGCGTTGGGATTGATCAGACTAAATCAAGAAGCTGGGGATTTAGGGGTGAGGTTTTTGCTAAAGGGCTGTTAACGTAAACATAAGAGAGTTTGGTATGAGGAGAAACTTGATGACAGCACGAGAGCGACTCATTCAAGAAATTGGGCAAGTTCCAGATTCCTTAATAGAAGAAGTCTTAAACTTTTTGCTGTTCATTAAGGATAGGCAACAGAGAAATTTAACCTCTGATGCTGAAATTCAGAATTTGCCAAGTGTTAGTGTTTTGGATCGGATGGGAGGAGTACCCCAACATTTGCTCTCTGTGGGTAACTTGTCAGACCGTGATAATCGTAGAGCTATTATTGCGTCGAGGATCAAGCAAAGTCATCAATAACGATCATGACTTACCGCCCGAAGATTCTAGTAGATACAGGTTTGTTAGTTGCCTTTTATGACTCAGCAGACTCTTATCATGATCGGGTAGTTGAGTTTTTCTCCACCTGCACAAGCCAATTAATTACAACGGAAGGTTGCATCACTGAAGTGATGTGGTTGTTAGCAACTGATTGGCGAGTTCAAAATGAATTTCTGCGGCATCTAGCCAATCGCATCTATGAATGTGAACCGCTTTCTTCTCAGGATTTTGCTCGGATTGCTGAATTGAATACTCAATATGCTGATTTACCAGCCGATTTTTCAGATTTGTCCCTTGTGGTAATTTCTGAACGTTTGAATATTGCCGCGATCGCCACTTTAGATAAAGATTTCGATATCTATCGACGCTATCGAAATCAGCCCTTTGAACGAGTCTTCTATCCCTAATCATTCCGTTAGATCCTCAGCTTCTTTGAAGACGGAGTTGTGCTGAGTCAACCAATTCAGAAGGTGCCCGATGAAGAGTGAGGAAAAGTGGCGATCATTGTTATTCTTAAAATTCATTGATATATTCTGTTTGTGTCAACAATAAAGATGGAAAAATATTGGAGATGGACTATCAAAATTATTACAACGCTTTCAGAGAATTAATTTTAATAGCCGATAAAATTAGTGGCACGGGATTAATATCGGACTTTGAATCTAGACAAAAATGGGCATTAGATCTGTTCTTTCAGTTGAGAAATCGTTCAAAAACCATCTTAAGTTTACTGCCTGAAGATGGAGCAATTGAGAGCAAAACATATGATTTATCAGCTATCGCCTGTTTGACAAGAAGTTTAGGGGAAATTTATGAGGCGTTTTATTATTTTGGCATAGATAGAATAGAAGAACCTGAGGCTATGCTTAGATTTTTACTGATGAAAATTCATCAGGAATCAGAACTCGAAGAAATTCAAAAAAAGTTTAGGTATGAGGAATTTGACATTAAATTAATTAAAGAAAGTATTCGGAGTCTTAGAGATGAAGCTAAACGCCGCTATTCAGAGCTATCTTCATTAGAAGGCTATGAAATTTATGATCTAATAAATCAAGGAAAAGACAAATTCCGTAAAACTTTAAAGCACAACAAAGGGCGCTGTTTAGACAGAAAAACTATTAATAGAAGAATTTTTGAGAGGATACATGAAAATCAAGAAATACCAGGAGTCGGGAAGATAGACTTAGATAAACTTGAGAAAATTTTTGAAGCAATGGATACATATTTATCGAATCATATACATGTATCACCTCTTGCTGTGAGTGAATCAGCGTATGAAGTGATGATTGGAGATAAAAGCAAACACTTTTATAAACTTCTTATACGCCATAACTCTTTCTTTCTTGGCTCTGCTATCTTTGATATTGCTGAGATGCAGAATAATCCCCGTATTTCAGATAATTCAAAGGAATTAGTTGCAGAAAGCGTTATCGGCTATCTTAGAGATTTATTATCTTGATAATTTACATTTTTATCATTATTTTATTTAATTATTCTTATTAGCAAAGAAGGATTTCTTTTAGAGCCAAAACCCAGATAGTCTATTTTTTATATTGAACCAAAACTTTCAAGAATTCATCAATTACATCTTTGGGTCTGTTGTAACATCGTTCAGCAGGATAATGTTCTATGCATAAGATCCCTGACTTCTTAAACCAAAAATCTTTTTCTTTATCCTTCTCGTAGCGATCGGGGTGATAAGCAACCTCCAAAATACCCCAAGTACCTTGATGACAAATTAAAAAATCTACTTCTCGATGATCCTCATATATATTACCTGTTTCATATCTAACTGCTAATGGTAAAGGAAAGAAAAGAACTTCAGCTACTTCTAATTCCTGTGCTATTCGCACTTCCGATTGAGAAGCAAATTTTATTTCATTATATGTGATAGGTTGTTTGCTTTCTCTTATGAATACTTTTTCAGTAATTAGTCCTTGATTCACTTCTTTGGAAATTGTAATTAGACGTTTAATAACATCGCGCCAGTTTTCTTCTACTTCTAGCAAATCCATTTTGAATTTTACTGGAAAATCAGACATATCATCCCATATATGCCCCTCGGCTATAAAATTAAAGCTTTTGAGAAGAATTTCCTTAATAGGATTGTTCTCTTGAATTTTCTTGTAATTTTCGCGAGGCAAAATGACAAACAAGCCATTAATATCATTGCCAAAACTATCACTATAAGTAAAGTGCAATTTTGCATCAACTATAAGTGCTGCATAAGCATCGAAGCCATTTTCAATTAAATCCTCAACCCAAGTACGGAGTAATCGTTCTTCTAAATCAATCATTCAATCCTCCAGTTTTCTTAATTTACAGACGCAAACAATTACCTGAGGAAACTAAGCGAAAAGTATTTACTTGCGATCGCCTATCTCTCAATTTCCCAATCTTCTTGCAACCCATCAACCTCCTCAAACTCGCATATGTTATGCGTAAATTCCTTACCAGCCCCTCGGTTGCTATGGACACTGTAGAACTGTTTTAGCGATCGCTCAAATCGTTGTTCTGCCTCGGCGAGTTCAGTCCGCGTAGGCGGACTTCGCTCCAATAGCCGCGAATTCATTCGCTGGGTTCAGTCCCCCAATCACTAGATGCACCCCAAATGAACAGTTTGTTGGGACATCGCCACACTTTTAAACGCGACATACTACCTTTTAGCCTCAGTCCTCAGCACTTTGCTACAAAATCTCATCTACCCTCTTCTTCAGAGGTAATCTTCAACACTTGATATAGATCGCTTCCTGCTTTAGTACTATTGTACTATTTTATTTTCTCCCGTAAACTGAAGAAGTCCTGGTCGCTAACGAGGAATAGTTATGCAGAACGCCGTGAATTGGTTTGAAATTCCTGCCGTTGACTTCGATCGCGCCGTTGACTTCTACAGCACTGTGCTGGGAGTCGAGATTCAAAAAGCAGACTTTATGGGAGAACCGCAAGCCTTCTTTCCCTACGAAGGGACGAGTGTGAGCGGTGCGATTGTGAAAAGCGATCGCCTCACTCCCTCCATGACAGGAACCTTGATCTACCTCAATCTGACAACAGTTGAGAACCTGGAACTGGCACTGACCCGCGTGGAGCCAAATGGGGGCAAGGTATTGATGGGTAAGACCGACATTGGTGACCCTGGCTTCATCGCCCTGATTCAAGACACCGAAGGCAATGGCATGGGGTTCCATGCATTCCGCCCAGCATAACAGCCTCCTCTGCTCCACATACTCATTAACCCATCTCCCGCCCACTCTTCACTCTCGCTCTCTACTCCCCACTCCCTACTCTCTACTTCCCCCAAGACGATTGCGAGCATCGAGAAACTGAAGTTGCTGATAGAGCGTTGCAATTTGCGGCAGGAATAACCCTGCCTGTTTTGCGGCTCTCAAGGGATTGCCGAAGATGGCCTCTAGCTCTAGCGGACGGTGTTCATCGTAGTCAATCTTCATGCTGGGGCGGTAGGGCTTCATTTTCAGCGTGTGATCCAGCATGGTGTGGATGAATTCTTCTGGAATGGAGCGACTACTGCCGGGAGTCATGGCTTCCACGCAGGCAGCGGCTCCAGCCAACACTTCTCGCATCAACTGCTCTGCCAGCGATCGCGTGTGGTCATCTGCCATCATCTCGTGGGTGGTGGCGTTGAGCACTACCGACAAGCCATTGAAGGGAATATTCCACACGAGTTTTTTCCACCGCGCTAGAAACAGATCGGAAGCAAGCTCGATGGGGATTCCCGCTCGCTCAAAGTCAGCCGCGATCGCCTCCATCCGCTGAGTCACACCAACAGGGGTGTAATCAGGCGCATACTCCCCCATCGCAATCTTCTTGTAGTCGAGGTGGTGAATATGCCCTGGTGCAATTTTGTTAGAGCAGAGGAAACACAATCCTCCAATGACGCGATCGCTGCCAACGATGCTCGCCACTTTGGTTTCCACCCCCAAGCCATTCTGCAACACCAGCACAACGCCATCTTCCTTGAGAACCGGAGGCAACAGATCGGGCAACAGGTGGTTTTGAGTGGTTTTTAGAGCGATCGCCACCACATCACAGCGGGGCATATCAGTCACACGGCGGTAAGCGTTGACCTGCGGCAACTTGAAGTCACCATCAACGGAATCTACAACTAAGCCAAACTCCCGCACATGCTCATAGTCGCTGTGCAGCAAGAAGTGTACTTCTGCCCCGGCTTGTTGCAGTCGTGCTCCGTAGAAGCCACCCAGTGCCCCGGTTCCTAAAATGGCGTATGTCAGTCCCATGTGCGATCGCCTTTTTCCTACGCGGTAACAACCCTCTAGACTGGCAACAACCCTTTGCTTGCCAACCACTCCCGATTAAACAGGCGCGATTGATAGCGCGTTCCCCCATCACACAAGACCGTGACGATCGTGTGTCCGGGACCCAATTGTTTCGCCAGCGCAACGGCAGCACCGACGTTGATGCCCACAGAGCCGCCCATAAACAACCCCTCTTTCTCCAGGAGTTGATAGATGACGCGAATGGCGGTGGGGTCATCGACCTGCAACGCATCGTCAATCGGCACGCCTTCCATATTGGCGGTAACACGACTGTTGCCAATGCCCTCCGTGATGGAACTGCCCTCAATGCTGATGGTTCCCGTTTTAGCAAAGCTGTAGAGTCCGCTGCCCATCGGGTCTGCCAGCACACACTTAATATCGGGATTCTTCTCTTTCAGAAATAGGGCAACCCCGGCATAGGTTCCCCCAGTCCCCGTTGCCGCAACCCAGGCATCCACTTTGCCTCCGGTTTGTTCCCAGATTTCGGGACCCGTGGTTTCGTAGTGCGATCGCCGATTTGCCAGATTATCAAACTGATTCGCCCAAATGGCGTTTTCCATCTCTTCGGCAATTCTGCCGGACAGTTTGACGTAGTTGTTGGGGTCACGGTAGGGCACTGCGGGAACGGGACGCACCTCGGCTCCCAGCGTCCGCAGCAAGTCCATTTTTTCCTGCGATTGGGTATCGGGAATGATGATCAGGCACTTGTAACCTTTGGCATTACAAATGTGCGCTAAGCCAATGCCCGTATTGCCTGCGGTGCCCTCCACAACCGTTCCACCCGGTTTGAGTAACCCCTTCTCTTCTGCGTCTTTAATAATGTAGAGAGCCGCCCGATCTTTCACAGAACCGCCCGGATTCAAAAATTCTGCCTTTCCCAAAATTTCACAGCCCGTTTCATCACTGAAGCTGTTTAGCCGGATCAGGGGAGTGTTGCCAACCGCACCGACAAATCCATCTTTGATGTCTACCATGCCAGATTCCTAACCTGCGTTCCTTACCAGATTCTAAAGCGAAGTTGCCTTAAACTGCGATCGCCCCACCGCTGTAGCTGCTGCTCAATCTCACCCAACTCCGCAGATCCCATCCGGGCAGTAGGGCATTGCGTCGTCCCTCCAATTGGCGTTTTTGCCAAGGGGTTTAAGCTTGGCTGAATTAGGAGACTGGCTGTAAGCGGAGGCTGAACTGCACCGGGAAAGGAAGCATGAGCCTGGACTTGTCCTGTCAAGCGGGGAGGTTGGGATGGTTTCATCCGTCCGTCAGTGACTGCTGAGAGTATAGCTTTGGTCAGAAAGCTTAAGGCACAGGCAATGGCTCAAACCCGGATGCTAAGCAAGCTTCCTGACTCGCCTCCGCCTGATCGAATGTGGCTACGGCTATAACCGCTGTTGAGCCGTTGCTGCATCACAGTCACATACGTCGATATCAACAATCTGCGCCAACAATCCTGGTGGGGCACAATCCTAATGCTGAATGCCCCTAACCCTCACCCCTATGCAAGACGATCGCCATAATACGCCTTATATTGATCTCCCCAGACGGAGCTGTTGTAGATAAAATAGAGCGTCCGACGAGAGGTATCAGAGCGATTGGGGGCACTAGCATGGGGCGTCAGGCTATGAAAGATGACAATATCACCCGGATCGGCACAAATGAGAACTTCTTCCGCCTGGTCAACAGCAGTCGGATCAACATCCTGAGGCTGACCGGATGGAGCGGGTAAGCGGTGTTGGTGTAGATCGGGATAAAGGGCGATCGCTCCATTCTCTGCATTCGCTGCATCGATCGCAATCTGCACCGTCAGTAACGCATCGGCAGGCAACCCCATTTTTTCCCAGTAGGCGTAGTCTTGATGCAAACCGTATCCCTGAGTTCCAGGGGGTTTGAGAATCAGTTTGTCTTTAAATAAAATCGGTTCGTCGTTCAATAAATCGCGCAAGATCTCGCATAGCCGAGCATCGTGAGCCATGGCACGAAACAGCCCAGACCAGTGAATCACTGGATCAAGGCGATCGCACACCGTTGCGCCCGTCAAGTTTTGGCGGGTAGCCGCTTCTGGAATATGTTGTGAAAATAAACTCTTTTGGGCACTCAGGCGATCGCACTCAGCTCGCAATTGGTCGATCTCGGTTGCCGTGAAAACATTGCGAACAACAACATAACCGTTTTTCCAGTAGTGGCGCGATTGAGTGGTTTGAGACATCACCATGTTAAAACTCCGATTTCTGCCATTCTGTCTGTTGAGTGGCCATCGTCAAACCTGCTCGCTCATATACACGCTGACCTGCACTGTTCAGCAGAGCAAAACAGCCCAACGCTTCTTTGTTCAAACGGCGTGCTTCCTGCCGGAGTGCCTCGACGGTTGCTTGAGCAATCCCCTGTCGTCGCCACGCGGGATGAATGACAAGATTCTTGAGACGCAACAGTTCATCGATTTCCATCGCCCCCACTGAGCCACACACCTCATGCTCAATACACACAAGATAAATCCTCAGTCCAGTTTGGCACTTGCGCCGTTCTAGCTCGACCCAATCCGCCGCATCGGTGACATGTCCATCGGGTCCCACCTGAATCGCTTGATGGAGCTTGACCTTTTGTTGCCAGTCATGCTCCGTGAGCACGGGTCTTAACGCTACAGATACATGAGTTGTTTGAGTGGTTTGCCTGTCTTGAAGCAGCGTCTGGTCTAAAAAGCCAATCTCAATTTGAGGAATGTAACCCTGTTCCTTAAGAATCCACTCCAGATCTAACAAGGGCGTATCTAGATAAAGACGAGGGGCTACACAACCCAGGTGTTGTAGTTCGTGTTCTAATCCCTTGAGCCAGGTTTGCCAGGATGTTGTCCGGTCTTGATCCATGATTCGATGGGCAACACAGCCTGCTGCCGTGTGGGCTAACGTCGGCATTGCAGCAATGACCGCTCCAGGATAAGGCTTAATCTGAGCACTGATTTCAAAATAGAGGCGATCGCTCTCTAGTAAAAGTTGGGCAAGCTGTGAAGAATTCGTAGACTGTGCAGACTGATTAAAAGTCACTGCTGTGTTACTCGCTTAAGAGATAGGTATTTCATCCTGGAGCTATCCTAGAGAACTTCTTAATCGACACCAAGAGAATAATCTAACTCTTGGTAAACTCTTCAACTAAACTTGGTCATTATTCAAAATCTATAAAGCATTATCCGTTTCGCAATGGATACTTACGACGATTGCCTCCGCACCCATTCTCAAAAGGCTTTGAGTGCCGGACGAGTCCCCGCAGTAAGGCTCAGCTCTAGAAACTGAGAAATCCCTTCAATTACTGGAAACTCACCCACGTTGGGGCTAGCAAGAGATTCAATATATATAGCTTTGGTCAGAAAGCTGAAGGCAAAGGCAATGGCTCAAACCCTTATGCAGGGAAAGCTTCCTGACTCGCCCCCGCCCCATCAAATGTGGCTACGGCTATAAACAACGATGGCTGCCCCCGTTAAGTTAGACAGGAGTTACGCAGTTGAGAAAAAGGGGGAGTTGGAGTAAAACCAAAGAATGAATCCACCCAAAGTCAACGAGAACGATTACATCAACTTTTTGATTGCAG